>JBHJOH010000014.1:0-7186 GCA_050329955.1 Acidimicrobiia bacterium
CGCCCTCGCCGCCATCGACCGCTTCCGTCAGACGATCGTGCTGGTGAGGAACGTCTTCGTCGGTTCGGACCCCGGAGGCCAGTACGACCGGGCCGTCGAGCTGCTGGCCGCCGACGCCCACCGACTCGGAGATGGTGTCACCTACCGCGCCGCCGCCGCGCCCCGGCCGGTCGAGCGGCCATCGTTCACTTCGACGTTCGATCGACCAGGATTCGAGGCGGCGGTGGACGCCGCCAAGAAGTACATCCTCCAGGGCGACGCCTTCCAGATCGTTGTCAGCCAGCGGCTCGAGACCGCTTTCGATGGTGAGGCGTTCGCCGTGTACCGCGCACTTCGTCTCGTGAATCCCTCGCCCTTCCTGTTCTTCGTGAGAGACCCCGAGATCACGGTGGTGGGTTCTTCGCCCGAGCTGATGACCCGGGTGAGGGACGGGATCGCCTACTCCCGTCCCATCGCCGGTACCCGCCCCCGTGGGGCCGGTCCCGACGAGGACCGGGCGATGGAGGAGGAACTGCTGGCCGATCCGAAGGAACGGGCCGAACACGTGATGCTCATCGATCTCGCCCGCAACGATCTGGGACGGGTCTGTGAGTTCGGCACGGTCACCGTTGACGATCTGATGGTCATCGAGCGCTACAGCCATGTCATGCACATCGTCTCCGGGGTCTCGGGCAAGGTGAAGCAGGGCGTGGGCCCGGTCGACGTGATCCGGGCGACCTTCCCGCACGGGACGGTCTCGGGGGCACCCAAGGTGCGGGCGATGGAGATCATCGACACGCTCGAGCCGGTCGCCCGCGGACCGTATGCGGGCGCCGTCGGCTATCTCGACTTCACCGGAAACGTCGACACCTGCATCTGTCTGCGCACGGTGGTGCTGGCGGGCTCGACCGCCTGGGTCCAGGCAGGCGCCGGGCTGGTCGCCGACTCCGACCCGTCCACCGAGTTCGACGAGACGATGAGCAAGGCAGCTGCCGCCCTCCAGGCGATAGCCCTGGCCGGTTCGATGTGAAGTACCCGGGGCTACGAACGGGATGGCGACGATGAAATCCACATTCGGTGATGTGATCGAGGAGTACCGGGCCCTGATCGGTGCCGCCGCCCTGGTGTCCGACGCCCACCAGTTGGTGTGGGTCGAAGGCCGCGACGCCGCCAGGTTCCTCCAGGGGATCGTCAGCCAGGACGTGGAGGGGATGGCTCCCGGCTCGGTGGGCCGCGCCTTCCTGCTGGGCCCCCAGGGCAAGCTCAAGGCACTGCTCTGGGTCGCAAGAGGCGAGGAGCGGGTGGGTCTCCTGGTCGACGCAGGCCACGGTCTCAGGCTCGTCGACGACCTCGACTACTACCGCATCCGTGTCAAGGCGACCGTCCGCCTCGACGAACGACTCGTGTGGGAGGTGTGGGGCCCTTCGTCCCATGAACTGACCGGGCTCGCTGGTGGTTGGGTCGACCGGGATGCAGCGACCTTGGTCTCGATCCCGATGCGGGGCCTCGACCGTGTTGCGGTGGTCGGTGAGAAGCCGGCGTCGGTTCCCGTCAGAGCCGGCAGGCTGGCCACCTCGGCGGCACGGGTCGTCCATGGTGAACCGGTGTTCGGTATCGACGTCGACGAATCCACCATTCCCCAGGAAACCGGCCTGGTCTCTGACAGCGTCTCGTTCAGCAAGGGGTGCTATCTCGGGCAGGAGCTGGTGGCGCGCATCGACAGTCGGGGGCATGTGAACCGGATGCTGCGTTCGCTGGCGGTCACCCGCAACGTGCTCCCCCCGGAAGGTGCCCCGGTGATGTCGGGCGACAAGCGGCTCGGTGTGGTCACCTCGGTGAGCGAGACGCTGACGTCACCGGTTGGTCTGGCGCTGTTGCGCCGCGAGGCCGAGGTGGGCGACACGGTCACGGTCAGCTGGGACGGGGGAGAGGTCCCGGCCATCGTCAAGGGCGCGCCGGTCGAGCCGGATGGGTCACGCGACGCCTCATGAGCCGGACGGGGAAGTGGTGGCAGCAAGCGGTGATCTACCAGATCTACCCGCGTTCGTGGGCGGATGGCAACGGCGACGGGATCGGGGACTTCGACGGCATCACGTCCCGACTGGACCATCTCGTCGACACCCTCGGGGTCGATGCCGTGTGGGTGTCTCCTTTCTACCCGTCACCTCAAGCCGACTTCGGCTACGACGTTGCCGACTACTGCGACGTGGATCCGATGTTCGGCGATCTCGCATCGTTCGACCGCTTCCTCGAGGCCGCCCACGAGCGCGGCCTCGCGGTCATCATCGACTGGGTCCCCAACCACACGTCCGATGTCCATCCATGGTTCGTCGAATCGCGCTCATCGCTCCGGTCCGAGCGGCGTGACTGGTATGTGTGGCGGGACGGTGGGCCCGGCGGCACGCCGCCCAACAACTGGGTGTCGGTCTTCGGTGGCCCGGCCTGGACGTTCGACCCGGCCTCCGGGCAGTGGTACCTGCATTCCTTCCTGAGCTCACAGCCCGATCTGAACTGGCGCAACCCTGCCGTCGAAGCCGCCATGCTCGAGACACTGCGTTTCTGGCTCGACCGCGGTGTCGACGGTTTCCGTATCGACGTGGCGCAGCGTTGCCTCAAGGATCCCCTCTTCCGGGACAACCCGCCGGCCAGGTTGGTGCCATCCGAGGGCTACAAGCTCGATCCCGAGTACGTCACGCAGGATCACATCCGCGATCTGGCCCATCCGGACATCCATGGACTGTTCAAACGGATTCGGCGTCTCGTCGACGGCTACGACCACACCGCCGACCGGTTTCTGGTGGGCGAGATCCACGAGTACGACTGGAAGGTGTGGGGTTCCTACTACGGGTGGGAACTCGACGAGCTTCACATGCCATACAACTTCGCCATGCTGCCCGCCGGTGTCGATCCCGAGCACATCAGACGGGCGGTGGAAGGGATGGAGGCCGCGCTCCCCACCGGCGCCTGGCCCAACTGGGTCATGGGTAACCACGACGAGCCGCGGGTCGCCAGCCGTTACGGGTTGGAGCAGTCGAAAGCAGCCGCTGTTCTTCTCCTCACGTTGCGGGGAACCCCCACCGTCTACTACGGCGACGAGATCGGCATGCGGCAGGTGGCCATCCCCGACGACGAGCAGCAGGATCCGTGGGGGCGGAACCGACCGGGGTTCGGTCGGGATGGTTGCCGAACGCCGATGCAATGGGACGGGGGCGCCCATGCCGGATTCTCCGAGACGGAGCCGTGGCTTCCGGTGCACGAGCACCAGAGCATCAACGTGGCCGTCGAGCTGGGGGACCCATCTTCGCACCTGTCTCTGTACCGGCGCCTGCTGGCTGCCCGTCGAGCACATCAGGCCCTTCAGTCGGGCAGCATCGGGTTCCTGTCGGGCTGGGATCCGGTGAATCCTCTCGTCTTCGAACGCAGGCTCGGCGACGAGCGGGTTGTGGTGGCCGTCAATCTCTCGGCGAAGGCCGAGCCGTGCTTCATCGACGATGCAATGAAGGTGATCGCCGGAACCGACCCGGCGAGATGGGATGGGCCTGCCGGCCCCGAGTTCACCCTGGGACCATGGGAAGCGGTGGTGTTGGAATGACCGGAATGCTGGAACCGATCCTGGAGACGACCCGGGCGAGGTTGGGCGTCTTGCCACCCATCGCCGAACTCGTCGCCCGCTCTGCCGATGCCCCGCCCGTCCGCGATCTGGTGGCCGCCCTTGCTGCGTCGGGTCTCGGGATCATCGCCGAGGTGAAACGGCGGTCACCCTCCCGTGGGCCACTCGCTCTCGATCTCGACCCGGTCGAGCGCGCCGGCGCCTACGAACGCGGTGGAGCGGCGGCGGTGTCGGTGCTGACCGAACCGGATCACTTCGCCGGGTCGGACGCCGACCTGATGGCGGTACGCGCCTCCGTGTCGCTTCCGGTGCTGCGCAAGGACTTCACGTTGACGGCGGCCCAGATCTGGGAGGCACGGGCCATCGGCGCCGACGCCATCCTGCTGATCGTGGCCGCCCTCGACGACGCCATCCTTCGCTCATTGCTCGACACCGCCGACGAGGTCGGTGTCGCCGCCCTGGTCGAGGTGCACGACGAGAGCGAGGCCGAACGGGCGTTGCAGGCGGGAGCGAGGATCGTCGGAGTCAACAACCGCGACCTCACCACGTTCCACGTCGACCTGGCCACCTCGGAGAGACTGGCGCCCATCCTCAGCGGTTGCGAGGTCACCATCGCCGAGAGTGGCATCCTGAAGCCGGCGGACGCAGCCCGCATGGCGGCAGCCGGCTATGACGCCGTCCTGGTGGGCGAGTCACTGGTGCGCTCCGGAGATCCGGCAACGGCACTCGCCGCACTCCGGACATGACCGTGGAGGGCCCGGCCACCGCAGCCGCCACCGCCGGCACCTGGGTGAAGGTGTGCGGGGTGCGAACGCGAGGTGACGTGGTCGCCGCCGCCGAGGCCGGCGCAGACGCCTTCGGACTGGTGATGGCACCGTCACCCCGACAGGTCGACGCCGAACAGGCAGCGACCCTCGTCCGATTGTCCACCGGCCTCGACTCGTTCCTGGTCACCGTCGACGCCCGCCCCGCCGAGCTGCTGGACCTGGCCAGATTCGTCGGAGTGAGCGGAGTGCAACCACACGGTCGGTACGCCGCCGAGGCGGCGTCCGCCGGCGTACAGGCCGGCCTCCTGGTTCTCCGCCCCCGCCCGGTCTCGGGGGTGGTCGAACTCGACGACATCCCGTCCACCCAGATCCCCCTGCTCGACACCGCCGCTGGAGAGGCCCACGGTGGCACCGGACGCAGGTTCGACTGGGATCTGGCGGCGGCCATCACCAGGCGGTACGTGCTGGCCGGGGGCCTCGGCCCGGACACGGTCGCCGAGGCGGTGGCGCGTCTCCACCCATGGGGAGTAGATGCCTCGAGTGGCCTAGAGTCCGCTCCCGGCGTCAAGGACGCACACCTGATCCGACGCTACGTCCAGGAGGCGAAGACATCATGACCATCACGGGAATGCGGCTCGACCGACCCGATGCCCACGGCCGATTCGGCGAATTCGGGGGACAGTTCGCCCCCGAGACGTTGATGCCGGCCCTCGGCGAGTTGGTGGAGGCATTCGAGGACGCATGGTCCGATGACGACTTCATCGCCGAGTACCGCAGCATGCTCGCCAACTTCGTGGGTCGGCCCACCCCTCTTCATGCCGCCGAGCGACTGTCGGAGCAGCTTGGGGTGA
Source organism: Acidimicrobiia bacterium (assembly GCA_050329955.1). Classification (GTDB taxonomy): domain Bacteria; phylum Actinomycetota; class Acidimicrobiia; order Spongiisociales; family ZC4RG35; genus JAOUGY01. Next base: position 5,208 of record JBHJOH010000014.1, read on the forward strand.
GGATCCTCCTCAAGCGCGAGGACCTGGCCCATACCGGCGCCCACAAGATCAACAACGCCATCGGCCAGGGCTTGCTCGCCAAGAGGATGGGCAAGCCCCGCGTCATCGCCGAGACCGGGGCAGGTCAGCACGGGGTCGCAACGGCGACGGCTGCAGCAGTGCTCGGCCTCGAGTGTTCGGTCTACATGGGAGCCGTCGACATCGAGCGCCAGGCGCTCAACGTACTTCGCATGCGCATTCTGGGTGCGGAGGTGGTGCCGGTGACATCCGGAGCGGGAACGCTCAAGGACGCCGTCAGCGAGGCGATGCGCGACTGGGTGGGCACCGTCGAGAACACCCACTACATCATCGGCTCGGTGGTGGGGCCGCATCCGTTCCCCTGGATCGTTCGTGAATTCCAGAAGGTGATCGGCGAGGAGGTGTTGGACCAGCTGGGCGACAACCTGCCGGACGTGGTGGTCGCCTGCGTCGGTGGAGGCTCCAACGCCATGGGGATATTCTACCCGCTGGCCGATCGCGGTATCGACCTGGTGGGTATCGAGGCGGCGGGGGAGGGCATCGCCACCGGGCGCCATGGCGCCTCGATCGGCGCCGGGACACCGGGGGTGCTGCACGGCACCCGCACCTACATGCTCCAGGACGCCGATGGTCAGGTCCAGGAGGCCCATTCGATCTCGGCCGGGCTCGACTACCCGGGGGTGGGACCCGAGCACGCCTACTTCCACCAAACCGGCCTGGCACGTTATGAGTCGGTGTCCGATGAGGAGTCGCTGGGTGGGGTGGAGTTGCTCGCCCGAACCGAAGGCATCATTCCCGCCCTCGAAACGGCTCACGCGGTGGCATGGATCCAACGCGAAGCCGAGTCGCTTCGCGACAAGACGGTGCTGTTGAATCTCTCGGGCCGGGGCGACAAGGACGTCGAGCAGATCGGACGTCTGCGCCCCGAGATGACCCGCTGATGGGCGCCGAGCGTCTCCGTCAGCTGTTCGTCACCGCCCGTTCCGAAGGACGGACGGCGTTCCTGCCGTTCATGACGGCCGGGCTGCCGACGCCCGCCGAATCGCCGACACTGTTCGCTGCCATGGCGGAGGCCGGCGCCGACGCCTTCGAAGTCGGCATTCCCTACTCCGACCCGCTGATGGACGGACCCATCATCCAGCGGGGCAGCGACACGGCGCTGGCGGCCGGGTCCACGCTGGACAGAAGCCTGGAGGTGCTGGCCGAAGTGGCGAGCACCACCGGCAAACCGGTGCTCGCCATGACCTACGCCAACCCGGTGTTCCGGCGCGGCGTGGACGGGTTCTGTGCCCGTCTGGCGGCTGCGGGGTCCGACGGGATCATCGTTCCCGACCTTCCGGTGGAGGAGTCGCTGTCGCTGCGTCAGGCAGCGGAACGGCACGGCATCGGAACCGTGCTGTTCGTGGCACCGACCTCCAGTCCCGACCGCATTCGGGCGGTGGCCGACGCCAACCCGGTGTTCATCTACGCCGTAGCCGAGATGGGGGTCACCGGAGAGCGCACAGAGTCGAGCGGCAACGCCGCCGCGGTGGTGCAACGGATCCGGGCCGTGACAGACATTCCCATCGTGTTCGGCGTCGGCATCTCGACCCCCGAGCAGGCTGCGGCCGCCGGGGCCGCCGGAGCCGACGGCGTCATCGTTGGGTCGGCGTTGGTGCGGTTGGTACTCGAGTCGGCCACTCCCGAGGCGGCCGCCACGGCGCTGGCCGAACGGGTCTCGGCCATTCGGGATGCGCTCGGCCGCGGCACCCTCAGCGGGGTGTGAGCGCGATCAGGTCGTCGTAGCGGGCAGGTTCCTCGGCCTCGGGCGGACTCGCCCTCCGGTCGTACCAGCCGTAGGCGAAGATCACGAGAATGAACGGGATGACCAGCGACCGCTGACGGGCGAGGATTCCCAGGTTCAGGATCCACGACCAGGCGATCACGAATCCCAGCGTGTACACCGCACAGAACATCAGGTA
>JBHJOH010000015.1:0-8540 GCA_050329955.1 Acidimicrobiia bacterium
AGCTTCGAGCTTCGAGCTGAAGAATGGCCGCTGAACTCGAGCACCAGCAGCCAGCAGCCAGCAGCCAGCAGCCAGCAGCTACCGGTAGTTCGTCGTCATCAGGAACCCGACCGCGATCAGGGCGAGTCCGGTGAGAGTGACCCACTGGTCCCAGCTGAACACGAAGCGGGTTATGACGAGGACCACGCCGGCCGCCATCAGGACCGTCATGAGTACGACGTACCAGGTGGGCGAGGGGGGCGCCGACTTCGACACGACCTGACCGGAGTGGTCCCGACTTTGGGTGGGACCTGCGTAGCGGGGCTTGCGGCGTTTTGATTCAGGCATCTCTGGAATCGGTTCGTCTGGACGGTGTGAACTGACCCTCAGGCTAGCCCGGATTCTGAGGCCGGTAACCTCTCAGCCACATGTCTCTGCGCGTTCTAGTCATCGACAACTACGACTCGTTCACATTCAACCTGGTGCAGTACCTGGGTGAGCTGGGTGCCGAACCGGTGGTGGTGCGCAACGACGTGCTCGCACCGGAGGAGAGCCGCAACCTCTCGCCCGATCGACTGCTCATCTCTCCTGGGCCGGGTCGGCCGGAGGACGCCGGGTACTCGGTCGAGTACATCCGCACCATCGGCTCGGAGATCCCGACGCTGGGCGTGTGTCTGGGGCACCAGGCCATCGCCGTCGCCTTCGGCGGCAAGGTGGATCTCGCCCCTGAGCCGAAGCACGGCAAGACCTCGACCATCCGTCACGATGGCCTCGGGTTGTTCCACAACCTCGAGAACCCGTTCACCGCCACCCGCTACCACTCATTGGCGGCGGTGGTGGTGCCCGACGAGTTGGAGGAGTGCGCCTGGAGCATCGAAGACGACGTGGTGCAGGGGTTGCGGCACCGCCAGTTGCCCATCACCGGCGTCCAGTTCCACCCGGAGTCGATCATGACCACCCAGGGCAAGGCGCTGCTCGCCAACTTCCTCCGGTGAGGCAGACTGGCGCCCTGGCTGCGGTGCTGGCCTCCGCCATGCTGGTGTCGGGGTGCGGGGTCACCCCCGAATCCCGTCTCGCCGAGATCGACCCGGTGGTCCTCGACGGTGAGCCGTTCACGGTGGCCCGGGACGACACGTCCTCGGCCTGTACCCACGACTACCGGGCCGAAGTCCTCTCGGTGGACCCGATCGACGGCACGGTGGGGTGGCGCCAGGACGTTCCATGGCCCACCGACCCGCACCTCCGCCTAGCCGACGGACTGGCCCTGGTGGGTGGCGGCACCGACGTGGTGGCACTCGACGCCGTAACCGGGTCATCCCGCTGGCAGATCGGGGATCTACCCGGCAATCGTCTGGTGCAGACCGCCGGCGGCGTGTATCTCACCGTGACGGTGGGCGGCATCGCCCGGTTGGTGGCCCGGATCGAGCCGGCCACCGGCAAGCCGATCTGGTCGTTCGTTCCCGACGGCGAAATGGGCTCGCAGGTGGTCTCCGACGGGGTGCGTCTCTACCTGATCGACGGGGGCGACGTCGGCGCCCTCGACGTCACCACCGGAGTCACCGTGTGGAGGAGCCCCACCGACGGGGCCGTCACACCTCCGATCCTGATCGGAGGTGTGATCGTGCAACGGGTCTACCCCGACGTGGTGGCTGGGCTGGACCCCGAGTCGGGTGACATCCGCTGGGATGTAGACCTGGGATCCAGCGTCATCGAGAGCCTGGCCCTTTCGGACGGAGTGGTGGTGGCGGCGACGGGACAGGCCGTGGTGGCGTTGGAGCCCGCCGGCGGCGCCGAGTTGTGGCGGCTTCCGCTGACCGACCAGGTCGTCACTCTCGACGACCATGGGGTGGTCGTCCATCGGGGCGCCACCATCGAGTTGGTCGACCCCGCCACCGGTGTGGCCTCGCTCGTCCTCGAGGGTTCGGGCACGCCGGGGGTCGCCACCACAGGGCCGGGGGTTCTCGCCGATCAGGTGGACGGTTCCTGGCGGCTCCGCTCGCTCGACGGCGCCTGGAGCATCGACCTGGGGCCCGCCCACCGGGTGGCGCCGGCCGTCATCGCCGATCAACTGGTGGTCGCCGTCGACCGGGCCATCGACGACATCGACGGTGAGGCCCAGGGCGCTCTGATCGCACTCGACCCCACCAGAGGCACCGAAAACTGGCGGATCGAAACCCGCGACGGAATCGGATCGATCCCGATGCCGTTCGGTGACAAACTCGTGGTGCTGGCCTCCGATCGAAGACTCGGGTGAGCATTGTTGACCCCCTCGAGCTTGCGAGAGGGGGTACGGGGTGCCTATCCGTTGCGAGCATGGTGACGCGTTCTGGAACGCGTGCGGAGTTCATCTCGCGGGCTTTCGACCCCCCTACCCCGCTCCTTCGTCGCGGGGTCCCCTTCCCCCACTGCGTGGGGGACAATGCTGGGGGTCCCTTCTCCCACTGCGTGGGTGACGATGCTGGTTGGTTTCGGTCAACGAGCGGTGTGAACAGCTTTGTCCCACTCGAGCTTGCGAGAGGGGGAAGGGGCCCCCACGAAGTGGGGTAGGGGGGGCCTATCCCTCGCGAGCGTGGTGACGCGTTCTGGAACGCGTGCGGAGTTCATCTTGCGGGCTTTCACACAGGCGGTCAACGTCGGCGTCGGCGTCGGCGGATTTCTTCGTAGTGTCGATGGTCGCGTCGGATCAGATCACCGAGGGCGTTGCGTTCTGCTGCCGACAGGACGGCTCCGGGACGGGTGAGCTGATCGCGCAGCTTGGCGATATCGGTGGCGACGAGATCGACGCCGGGGCGCACGCACTGGGCGATGCGGGCCTTGTGGTGCACCAGCATCACGGCGGTGTGCACTGCGACGGCGTGGCCGTTGCGGTCGAGCCATCGGCCGAGGTCGTCGGCCACATCGGCGACCTGGCGAGCCCAGGTCCGCCCGGAACCGTCGGTGGCGGGGCCGGAGTTCACCACTCTGCCCCGGTTGTCCAGCTTCTCGAACGACCAGTCATCGTCGACGGCCCGCAGCACGGCGTTGCGGTTCTTCACCTCCACCGCCCACACGCCGCCCGGACCCACCAGCACGCAATCGGTCTCACCTCTCCGGTTGCGGTAACCACGCAGCATCAACCATTCGTCGGAGAGTGGGGCGAGCTCAGTCTCGAGCCTTCGTTCGCCCTCGACACCGGCGGTCTGCGACTGCTCCTGGTCGATGAGTGCCCGGCTCAATCCGTCGGCTCGGGCCGCCTGAACTGCCGCTTCGGTCACCCGTTCCTGGGCGGCTCGCACGTCGCTCGTGGAAAGGCCCACCACCCGCCGCCACACGGGTTGTGCCCGCCGGGCCGTGTCCCACTCGGCCTGTGCCTCTTCCCGGCGGATCTCCCACCCGTCCCGGTCTGCCAACCTCAGGTTTCGTTGCGGGGTGGTGGCACGCCGTTGGTCGCCGGCGTGATCGGAGAGCTCTTCCACGCGCATCGGGTCCATCCCTCCTCTGGTCTGTTCGGCTGGTGCCGATCGTAGGTGACGGCACGGGCCGGTGCCGGCTACCGGCCGAGCGTCACCGTGGAGCCGATCCGGGTGACGGCTCCCTCGGATTCGAGATCTGCCACCGCCCGTTCCAGCCGATCCTGCTCGATGCCGAGACGGCCCGCCAGGGCTTCCAGGTCGATGGGTCCTCCGGCGAGGGTCTTCATGACCGACGCCCGGGCCTGGCGAACCGAGCCCTGGTAGCGGGCCTGGCGGGGCGGTGGCACGTAGACAGAGGGGTCGGCACACCATTCGTGTACCGGGCACACGTCACAGCGGGGCTCGGTCGGGCGGCACACGGTCGCTCCCAGGTCCATGACTGCCTGGTTCCAGGTGGCGGGCCGATCGCGGTCGAGGTGGCGCCAGGCGGACTCGGTGAGCGCTTTCCCGGCGAGGGGGCGACCCTCCCAACGCGACAGCACCCGCCGCAGGTTGGTGTCGATGGCCGGAACCGGCTCGCCGAAGGCGAAACAGGCGACGGCAGCCGCGGTGTAGGGCCCCACCCCGGGCAACGACACCAGCCCGGTGGCCGTGGTCGGCCAGCCGTGTTCGGCGATCTCGGCGGCGGCCCGCCGCAGGTTGAGCGCCCGCCGCTGATACCCCAACCCCGCCCACAACTCGATGAGCTCGGCCATGTCGGCGCCGGCCAGCGCCGCCGGGTCGGGGAAACGGGCCATGAATTTCTCCCAGGCGGGAACGACCCTCGCCAGTTGAGTCTGCTGGGCCATCACCTCCGAGACCAGGATCGGCCAGGGATCACGAAGGGCGCGCCAGGGAACCGGTCGGTTGGTGCGGTGGTACCAGGCAGCCAGCGCCTGGTTGATCACGGCGCGACGGTGGTGGGGGTGGTCTCGGGCGCTACGTAGGTCCCCAAGACCACCACGATGGTCGAACCGGGGTTGACCTCGGTGGCGCGATCGGGATCCTGATCCACCACCCGGGAGTCGAGGCTCGGATCGTCGACCGGGATCCGGTCGGGGTCGATCGAAATAACCATGCCCAGCTCCTCGAGCTCGTCCCTCGCTTCTTCCTCGGTCATCCCCGACAGGTCGGGAACCGGGATCTGACGCAGCTCACCCAGCGACACCGTGACGGTTTCGCCCGGTTCCAGCTCGGCGCCCTCCCCGGGGTTCTGGGTGGCGACCTTCCCGACCAGCCCGACGTCGTCGACGATCTGGGTCTGGGAGCTGACCGACAGCTCCAGGCCGCGTTCGGCGAGCTCCGCTTCGGCCTGTTCGGGGGTGAGCCCGAACAGGCTGGGCACCACCACCGGCTCGGGTCCTTCCGACACGACCACCACGATCACCGATCCTGGCTCCACCTCTTCGCCCGTTCCGGGCTCGGTGCGGATGACACGACCTTCGGCGATGGTGTCGCTGGGCTCGGTTTCGATCTCCCAGGTCAGGTCTGCATTGGCGAGGCGGGCGGTGGCTTCGTTCTCGGGCAGGTTCTCGACGTTGGGGACGGGGATGGCGTTGGGACCGACCGAGATCAACAGGTTCACCGGCGATCCCACCGGGGCTTCGTCGCCCGGCTCCGGATCCTGGGAGATGACCAGTCCGAGCTCCACCTCGGGGTTGTTCTCGGTGGTGACGTTGCCCAAAGTGAAGCCGTCGGCTTCGAGGCGCACCCGCGCCTGTTCCTGGGTGAGACCCTCCACGGTGGGCACTTCGCGCAGCTCGGCGCCCGCCGAGATGAACACCGTGACCCGCGACCCCGGTTCCACTTCCTGACCGGCGGGCGGATCGGTCCGGATCACAAGGCCGGGTTCGACGTCGGCGTTGACTTCCTCTTCGGGGAAGCCGAACAGGTCGAGCGCGCTCAGTTCTTCGAGTGCCGCGGTTCGGGTCATTCCGGCCAGTTCGGGAATGGGGACCACTTCCACGTCGTCGGACGGGTTGAGGAGTCGGAGCACGAGAAACAGCAACAACCCCAGCGTCGCCAGCAGGGCGAAGGCGCCCACCATGAACGCCACGTTGTTGCTGGGCGGTGGTTCCTCGAGCTGTCGGTATCCCTCGGCGGGCGGCACGGTGGCGGGCGGAGCCGAGGTGGTCATCATGCGGGTGGCGCCGTCATCCACCATGGAGGGGGGAGCGACTGGGGGCGCGGTGGGGGTGGTCTCGAGCCGGTCACCCCTGAGCACCCGCCACAGGTCGTTGCGAAGCTCCTCGGCGGTCTGATAGCGCAGCGCCGGATCCTTGTACATCGCCTTGAGCACGATGTGGTCGAGCGCCGGCGTCACATCGCCGTTGAGCGCCGATGGTGTCGGCACGTCCGAGGACACGTGTTGGTATGCAACGGCTACCGGGCTATCGCCCCGGAAGGGGGGCTGGCCGGTGAGCATCTCATACAGCACAACACCCAACGAGTACACGTCGGAGCGCTCGTCGGCCGGTGCTCCCTGGGCCTGCTCGGGGCTGAAGTAGGTGGCGGTGCCCATGACCGCACCGGTGCGGGTGAGTTCCTGGGAGTCGTCCCAGGCGCGGGCGATGCCGAAGTCGGTGACCTTCACGGTGCCGTCGGCGGCGAGCAGGATGTTGCCCGGTTTGATGTCGCGGTGCACCAGTCCGGCCCGGTGGGCAACGCTGAGGGCGGCCGACACCTCGGCGGCGATCTCGATCGCCCGGCGGGGGAGCAGTGCCCCCTCGGATCTGAGGACGTCACGAAGGCTGCGGCCTTCGACCAGCTCCATCACGATGAAGTATGTGGAATCGAGCTGACCCCAGTCGTAGATCCCGACGATGTTGGGGTGGGTCAGGTTGGCGGCGGCCTGCGCCTCGCGACGGAACCGCTTGACGAACGCCTCATCCGCCGACAGCTGTGAGTGCAGCACCTTGACCGCGATCTTGCGGCCCAGCAGGGAGTCGCGTCCCTGGTAGACGTCGGCCATTCCGCCCCGCGCCAGATGCGCCTTGAGCTCGTAGCGGTCGGTGAGATTGGTGGGCACTTCCATGGGAGACCTCGGATTCTACGGTCGAATGCTCAACCAGCGGTCGATCACCGCTGCGGCGATCGGTGCGGCCACCCCGCCCCCGGTTGCACTGCCCCCCGATTCGCCCCCGTCCTCCACCATCACGGCGATGGCGATGGCGGGATCCTCCACCGGAGCGAAACCGATGAACCATACGTCGGGGGCGGCATCGACGCCTTGGGCCGTGCCGGTCTTGCCGGCAACCCGCACTCCGCGAAGGGCGGCCTGTCGCCCGGTCCCTTCGGTTACCACCCGTTCCATCATCTCGGTGAGCACGTCGGCGGTGGCAACCGACAGGGGTGCTCCCAGCGACCTCGGCCCGAACGCCTCGACGGTTTCACCGTCGGCGTCGAACAACTGGGTCACCACCCGCGGTGACATCATCTCGCCCCCGTTGGCGATGGCCGAAGCCACCATCGCCATCTGCAGCGGAGTGGCCCGGACGTCGCGTTCGCCGATCCCGCTCTGACCCAGCGCCGCCGCGTCCGCTTCGAGTTCTTCGGTGGGGAACAGCGAAGCGGTGGTGTCCCAGGGCATCCCGATCGGCTCCGAGAACCCGAGGGCTTCGGAGGTCCGTCCCACCTGTTCGGCCCCGAGTTGGATGGCCAGGTCGGCGAACACGGTGTTGCACGACCGGATGAAGGCGACCTCCAGGGTCACCTGACCACCATCGCCGCACAACCCGTCGCCGAAGTTGGCGATGGTGGCGGTGGACCCGGGCAACTGGAAGGCGACCGGATCGTCGAACAGACTCTCGGGGGAGAAGTTCCCCGACTCGAAGGCGGAGGCCGCCACCACCGCTTTGAAACTGGAACCCGGACGGAGCAGCTCGTTGCCTGCCCGATCACGGAGAGGCCCGTCGAGGTCGGCGAGCAGGATCTCGCGGTTCTCCAGCCCCTCCGGGTCTGCCAGGTCCTGGGGGTCGTAGGTGGGGGAGGTGACGTAGGCCAACACGTCGCCGGTGCGGGGGTCGAGCGCCACCACAGCTCCCCGGTTGGCTCCCAGTGTCTCGAAGGCGAGTTGCTGCAACTCGGGGATGATGGCGACCTGAACGCTGCGCGGCCGCAGGTCGCGACCGAAGATGGCCGAGATCATGTCGGACGGCGTCAGGTCGCGCCGGCTCCTGAGTTCGTCGGCGAAAGCCGCCTCCACTCCGGCGCTACCGGCCAGCCGGCTGGTGTAGCCGACCACCGGGGCGTAGGCGGGCCCTTCCGGATAGATCCGGACGAACGACTGCGGGTCGTCGGCCGAGGGCTCGGATCGAGCCAACACGGTGCCGTCGCCGGTCACGATCACGCCGCGTTCCTTCCCGCTCTCGCTGATCGAGGTACGGACGTTGCGGGGGTCGTTGCGGTAGCGGTCGGCGGCGATCACCTGGATCCAGGTCACGGAACCGAGCAGCACGAGGAACCCCATGAACAGGATGCTGGCGAGACGCCGGGTGGGGCCGTTCATCCGGCCTCCTCGTGTGACACCCGGGCGAGCAGCGCCAGCACCAGGAAGTTGCCCAGCAGCGACGAACCGCCGTAGGACATGAAGGGCAGGGTGATGCCGGTGAGTGGAACCACCCGAAGTACCCCTCCGATGATGAGGAACACCTGGATGCCGAAGGCAAAGGCCAGGCCGACCGCCAGCAGCTTGCGGAAGGGGTCCCGGGCCCGGAGTGCGATGCCGAATCCGGCGGCGACGATGAGGGCGTAGGCACACAGCACCGCCACCGACCCGGCGAACCCGAACTCCTCGCCCACCGCTGCGAAGATGAAGTCGGTGCTGGCGAAGGGGATCAGGTCCGGACGTCCCAGGCCGGGTCCGGATCCCGACAGGCTGCCGGTGCCGAGGGCGAAGATGCCCTGGGCGATCTGATAGCCGGCGTCGTCGTAGTCGGAGAACGGCCGCAGCCAGGCGGTCACCCGTCGGTCCACGTGGTCGAACAGTCGCCACGATGCCAGCGCCCCCATCATCGTCAGCGCCAGACCGCCGGTCAGATAGCCGCCCGATCCGGTGGCGGCGTACAGCAGCGCCACGAACACCGAGAACAACAACAACGACGCCCCCAGGTCGCGCTGGAACACCAGCAC
>JBHJOH010000016.1:0-12509 GCA_050329955.1 Acidimicrobiia bacterium
CGGGACGTCCCAGGCCGGGTCCGGATCCCGACAGGCTCCCGGTGCCGAGGGCGAAGAGACCCTGGGCGATTTGGTAGCCGGCGTCTTCGTAGTCGGAGAACGGCCGCAGCCAGGCGGTCACCCGTCTGTCCACGTGGTCGAACAGTCGCCACGACGCCAGCGCCCCCATCAATGTCAGCGCCAGACCGCCGGTCAGGTAGCCGGCCGATCCGGTAGCGGCGTACAGCAGCGCCACGAACACCGAGAACAACAACAACGACGCCCCCAGGTCGCGCTGGAACACCAGCACACCGAGGCTGGCCGCCCACACGATCACCAGTGGTGCTAGCTGCCGGGGCTCGGGGATGGCGATCGGTCCGATCCGGCGCCGGGCGCCGGACAGGGCCGGACCCCGATCGGCCAGGTACGCCGCCAGGAACCCGACGAACATCACCTTGGCGACTTCCCCCGGTTGGAAGTTGAGCTGGATGAAGGCCAGGTCGACCTCGATCCACAGACGGGACCCGTTGGCCTCGAAACCCCTGATGGGAAGCGGGCCATCCGAAGGCAGCAACGGCAGCAGCAGCAACCCCGCCCCCACCAGGAACATGACGTTGCGGTAGCGGCGGAGGGCGGTGAGACCGACCCGGTTGAGCCAGGCCAGGGCCACGATGGCGACCGCCGCGCCCAGCACCAGCCACCAGCGCTGCAGGGCGGCCCGCTCCGGCTCGAGGCGGTAGATCTCGACCATCCCGAACGCCGTCACCAGCGCCACCGGGGGAAGGAGCACGGGGGTGGCGTCCGGTGCGAACACCCGGATCGCCACGTGCACCGATCCGAAGGCGATGGCGGCCGTGAGAAAGCTGATCGCAACCTGGGCGTCGACGCCGCCCGCCCCCGCCAGGTTCACCATGGTTACGCCGAGGGCCATCAGGACCGCCGCTCCCAACAGGAGCGCGGCCTCGACGAACCGGGTCAAGCCAAACCCCATCGGTCACCGGGAACGCCACCCGAGGGGCGGCGCAGGGGCGCCCGGGACCGGGCACGACCAGTCGGCGACGGCACGCTAGGCGACATCGACCACCACTGCGGTGACGTTGTCGTGACCCCCGGCGCCGTTGGCCCGTTCGACCAGCTCCCACACCGCTTCCTCGGCGGTTGGGGTGAGGAGGGCCTGACGGATCGAGGCGTCGTCGATCATCCCGTTGACGCCATCGGAGCACAGCAGCAACCGGTCTCCGGATGCCAGCTCCAGATCGAACACGTCGACTTCGACATCTGGGATGAGCCCGAGGGCTCGGGTGATCATGTGGCGCTGCGGGTGTTCGGCCGCCTGGTCCTCGGTGATCTTCCCGGAGCGGAGATACTCGTTGACGATGGTGTGATCCTCGGTCAGTTGCCGAAGGGTGCCATCCCGCAGGAGATAGGCGCGACTGTCCCCGACGTGGGCGAAGATGCCGACACCGGTGGGGTGCAGCTCGACCATGGTGATGGTGGTTCCCATCCCGGCCAGCTCCGGCCGGCGGGCCACCTCGGCCAGGATGGCGCGGTTGGCGGCGTCGACGCGCTCACTCACGCCGACATCGAGGCCGGGGGCTCGGCCATGGAAGTCCAGGGCGGCGTCGATGGCGATGCGCGAAGCCACCTCGCCGGCAACGTGACCTCCCATCCCGTCGGCCACGATCAGTAGGGCGACGTCGTCGCTGCTTCCCGCCGCGGCCGGATGAACCGAGTCCTGGTTGTTGGCCCGCACCCGCCCCTTGTGCGTGGCCGTCGCCCACTGGTACCTCACCGAACCTCCATAACGGTCTTGCCCACCTGCACCGCGTCACCCCGGTTCAGGTCGACCGGGGTGGTCACCCGCCGGCCGTTCACGTACGTTCCGTTGGTGCTGCCCAGGTCGGTGAGCACCAGCTTGCCATCCCGATTGTTCAGTCGCAGATGGAACTCGGAAGCGTAGGGATCGTCGAGATGGATGTCCGCCTCGGGGCTCCGGCCCAGCACCACGGCATCGGTGACCGAGAAGTCCATCCCGGCCTGCTGATCGGAGCGCAGCATGACGACCCTGGTGCCGGGTTTCCGCTTGCGCCTCACGGGAGCGAGCCCCAGGTGGGCGCCGATGGCGCGGGCCACCTGCCACACGAACAAGTACACGAGGGCCAGGAAGATGAGTCGAAGCAGGGTGAGCAAAAGGTCGGGCACGTCAGATCGCCTCGACGAAGCGGTACGAGGTGTCGCCGAAGGTAAGCACGGCCGCAGTGGGCACCTCGGTGGGGCGATGGTCGACCCGGACCCCGTCGACCCGGGTTCCGTTCGAGGACCCGAGATCCTGCACCATCAACCTCCCGTCCTGCTTCCACAACAGGGCGTGCCGACGGCTCACGTGCTGGCTGGGAATGGTCACGTCCGCTTCCGAACCCCGGCCCACCACCGCCCGATTGACGGTGACGGCGATGGTGGTGTCGCCCACCAACCGTGCCCATGCCGCCCGTGGCCCCTCCACGAACTGCCCGTCGCAACGGGGGCTGCCGTGGGTCACCTCCCGATTTGTGATCACCACCACCTCGGCCGGGCCCTCGAGCCGCCAGCCGCGTTCCAACGCCAACTCCTCGACCAGCACCGCCAACTCGTGGCGCAGCTCCGGCGGGGGACTGTGGCCCTCCAGGTCGTCGGGATTCACCACCAGCACGTAGCGGTTGGGCACCACCGTCCCATCCTGGGTCTGCACCCCGGTCAGGTCCGCCTCCCGAATGATCCGACCCGCCAACTCGCTCGGATGAAGCTGCCCGCGGAACACAGTCCCGACGACACCGTCGAGCATCGACTCGAGCCTGCGCTCCAGACGCCGGATCATGTTCATGGCAGCGATCACGCTACTTGGATACGGCGAGAATGGGCTCGAGGCCGCACGCCTCTCGTGACGCAGAACGCCGAACGCCGAACGCCGAACGCCCATGCAGGGCGACGTGACGAGCCTGGATCGGTGTCTTGGGCCTTCTGCGTTCTGCGTTCTGCGTTCTGCATGTGGGCCGGCCGCTCACGTCGCCAACCTCTCGGTACTCGGCTACCATCCCCCGTCTGCTTCTCGGGCGAGTGGCGGAATGGCAGACGCGCTGGCTTCAGGTGCCAGTGAGGGCAACCTCGTGGGGGTTCAAGTCCCCCCTCGCCCACTTGATCGGAGATCAGTTCCGACCGCCGCGTCGTCGACGTCGTCGACGCTGGATCGTGCCGGTCGTCCTCACCATCCTCATAGGCTCCATCGTCGCGCTCGGGCTGGTCATCGACGACGACGAGGCTCCACCGCTGTTCGCAGAGGATCTGCGCGAAGCGACCCAGGACGTCGGTCTCAAGGCGACGGCTTTCAACCAGATGATGCTGGGCATCAACTCGGTCGATCGTATCGAACTCGACACCACCGTCGACAACGTGCTGTCATCGCTGGATGCCGCTCGAGCCGTGATGGCGGAAGCACCCGAGAACGACCCCGAGCTGACCGGGCCGTTGGCGATCCTGCGGGAGGCCATGACCTCATGGGAGGCGGGTGTGTCGGTGTTCCGGGAGTTGGTGTTCGAGGCGGCGGATGATCCGATGGCGAGCGCACTCGAGATCGAGCTGACCGATGCGCTCATAGACCTCCGTGCCGGCGATCGGCTGTTCTCCTCGTTCGTGCGATCCATGGATGCCGCCGACACCCCTGCTCCGGTCCTGCCCTACCCGGCCGTGGCGTTCGTGTCGGACTCGTACCCCTTCTCCACCGGTCCCGCTCAGATCGTTGCGGTGGCGCAGGCGCCCGGCAACGATCTGGCGTTGCGTGCCGAGCTGGCCATCCGTCAGGTGGTGACCAACCCCGAGATGAGTGTGAACACGAGCGACCAACGGGTGGTGACCGCCACCTCGGCGCTGGCGGTGCAGGTGGTGATCCTCAATGCCGGCAACACGGCCTCCGAACCGGTCGAGGTGACGTTGTCGATGGTCGGCATCGACGATTCCAGGATCGAGGAAACCGTCGAGGTGGCGGCGCTGGACGCCGCCGGCCAGACCACCGTCGAGTTCGTCGATCTCGTCGTCAGCCCGGGGCTGACGTACCAGCTGCTCATCAGCCTTCCGTTGGTGGCCGGCGAAGAGGCCAGCGACGACAACCGGGTGCAGTGGGATTTCCTGGTCAACGAGGAGACGAGCTCGACCACGGTTGCCGGCTGAGCAGGTGAGTATCCTGACGACGGTCCCATGATCGACGTCACCATCCTCAGAACCCAGCCCGACCTGATTCGTTCGGCGCTCACCCGTCGCGGCGTCGACATCGACGTCGACAGTCTGGTTGCAATGGACGAGTCGGTGCGTCGGGCCCGCCAGGCCGCCGAGGAGACCAGAGCCGCCCAACGTGACGCAGGCAAGGCGATAGCCACCCTGCAGGGTGAAGAGAAGCAGGCTGCCATCGCCTCGGCTTCCGAGCTGGCCGAGCGGTTCAAAGCACTCGACGTCGAAGCATCCGAGTTGCAGACTCGATTCGACGAGGTGTGGATCACGGTGCCCAACCTGGTGGACCCCACCGCTGCCGACGGGTTCACCGATGCCGACAACGTCGAGATCAAGCGGGTCGGCTCCATCGACGCACCGGGCTTCCCGGTCCAGGACTACGCCGCCCTGGGCAGTTCGCTGGATGTGATCGACACCGATCGGGCCACCAAGGTGTCGGGCAGCCGTTTCGGCTACCTCAAGGGCAAGGCGGTGCTGCTCGAGTTCGCCCTGGTGCGCTTCGCCCTGGAGCGTTTGTCCGAGGCCGGCTTCACCCCGATGGTGCCTCCGGTGCTGGTGAAGGAAGAGGCCCTGTTCGGAACCGGGTTCTTCCCCGACGCCCGTGAGCAGGTGTACTCGGTTCCCGAGGACGGCCTGTTCCTGGTGGGCACCGCCGAGGTGCCGTTGGCGGCCTATCACATGGACGAGATCTTCGACACCGGCGATCTGCCCCGACGCTACGCCGGGTTCTCCACCTGCTTCCGTCGCGAGGCCGGCACTTACGGCAAGGACACCGCCAGCATTTTCCGGGTGCACCAGTTCGACAAGGTCGAGATGTTCGTCTTCACCAACCCCGAGGACTCCCAGGCCGAGCACGATCGCCTGCTGGGTCTCGAGGAGTCGCTGGTTTCCGCCCTCGAGGTTCCCTACCGGGTGGTGAACGTGGCGGCGGGCGACCTGGGGGCGTCGGCTGCCAAGAAGTACGACATAGAAGCGTGGTTCCCGGGCCAGCAGGCTTTCCGAGAGGTCACGTCGTGTTCGAACACCACCGACTTCCAGGCCCGCCGCCTCAAGGTTCGCCAGCGGACCGACTCGGGCAACCGGGTCATCCACACGCTCAACGGGACCGCGGTGGCGGTGGGTCGCACCATCCTGGCCATCCTCGAGAACCACCAGCAGGCCGACGGTTCGGTGCTGATTCCCGAGGCCCTCAGGCCGTACACCGGCTTCGACGCCATCGAGCCGGTGTCCTGACCCCGTGAGCAGGGAATCCGATCCGATCTTCGCCCGGATCGCGGCCCGCTACGACCTCATCAACCGGATCCTGTCGTTCGGGCAGGAGCAGAACTGGCGCCGCCGGGGTGTGGCATTCCTTCCCGAAGGCCGCATCCTCGATCTCGGGAGCGGGACCGGCGCCGCCGCCCCGGTGCTCACCGAGTTCGACGTGGTCGCTCTCGATCCGGTCCCGCAGATGCTGCAACTGTCGCCGATCGAGGCCCGGGTGGCCGCCATCGGCGAGAAGATGCCGTTCGCCGACGAGTCCTTCGACGGGGTGTTCTCGGCGTACGTGTTCCGCAACCTGACTTCGATCCCCGACACGCTGCTCGAGATCAAGCGGGTGCTTCGCACCGGCGGGGTGGCGGTGATCATCGACCTGGGCCGCCCCAGGCATCGGATGTTCGCCATGCTGCACCGGGTCGGATCCGCCGTGTTCCTCCCCCTGGCCGGTCTCATCGCCCGGGCTCCCAAGGACTATTGGTACCTGCACCGCTCGCTCGACAAGCTCGCACCCCCCGAACGTCTCTACGCCGATGGGCCGCTCGTGTTCGAACGCTCCTGGCGGATGGGCACCCTCGGCTTCGTCTACGGCGTGGTGCTGCGCAAGGTCTAGTGGGTGCAAGAGAGGTCGCGCGGATAGGAATGGAGCGGCAGCGGTTCTCTCGCCGGAGCGGTCTACGGGTCAACTGGTCAACAGGACCGGAATCCCGGGCTTGGCCCGTTGACGTGTCGACTTGTTGACCGGACCCCGGCGGGAGCGGTCGGACGGCCTGTCACAGTGTCGGTGCGGCCACCAGGCTGGTCTGCGGCGCCCAGGACCTACCGCTTATGGCTGCTTCCTTCCGGACCTGACCAAATTCACGGGGCCCCACCGCGCAGGACCCGGGGGCCGCACCCACACTGCAACGAATCCACCAGTGTAGGGCGGGCTGGGTCAGCGTCGATCTGAGAAGAACCCCGTGAGCAGCTCGGAGCACTGCTGCTCGCTCACACCGGCTACGAGGTCGCAGCGGTGGTTGAGGCGGGCGTCCTGGGGAATGTTGAAGAGGCTCCAGGCGGCACCCGCCTTGAGGTCGGCTGCGCCGTAGACGATCCGGTCCACCCGGGCCTGGACGGCGGCTCCGGCACACATCACACACGGCTCGAGCGTCACCACCAGCGTGTGACCGGTGAGCCGCCAGCTGCCGGTCCGGCGGGCGGTGGCCGACAGCACCAGCATCTCGGCGTGGGCGGTGGGGTCGTTCAACTGCTGGCGCCGGTTGTGATCGGCCGCCACCACCATTCCGGCGGCGTCGACCAACACCGCCCCGATGGGGACATCCCCGTGGTCGAGGGCGAGGCGGGCCTCGACGAGGGCGGCTTCCATGGGGGAATCCCAGGCTGTTTCGTTCACGCTTCTCCAACCGTCTGGTCTGATGGGTGTGTTGTCGGTACTCTGTGCAGGCTCCGGCAGCCGTCGGAGCAACCGCACGGAGGGATCGCATAGTCCGGTCTAGTGCGCGGCACTGGAAATGCCGTTGGGGTTCACGCCCCTCGGGGGTTCAAATCCCCCTCCCTCCGCCAGTCGTCCGTGTTTGCCACGGCGACCGTAGCGAGTACAAAGTACCCGCACACGTCGGCCCCGGTGTCGACAGGCCCCCGGAGGGGTCGCATAGTCCGGTCTAGTGCGCGGCACTCGAAATGCCGTAGGGGCTCACGCTCCTCGAGGGTTCGAATCCCTCCCCCTCCGCCAGCCACCCGAATCTCTCGGGTACCGTGGGCTCAGGCCGCGTCCGACATCTGTCGACCGAGGCTCCGGAGCGGGCCCCGCCAGCCGGCGATTGCGATGATTGCGGCCACGGCCGACATCGCCACCATCGTCGAACCGGTACCCAGCAGGGCGATCCCCACCCCTCCCAGCAGCGGGCCCACCGTCTGGCCGAGCCGGGCGAATCCCACCCAGATGGCAACCAGCGCACCACGCTGGTCGTCGGGGGCGCTCTCCACGATCACGTCCTGCAGCGTGGGGATGAGTGATCCCTCGCCCAACCCGAACAGCAGCGCGCCGATGGCGATCACCATCAGCGACGGGGCCAGTCCCAGGGTCAGGAAGGCGGCCACCCAGATGGTGGCGGTGATCCCGACGATGACGGCGGGTGCCAACGATGCCCTGATCCGGGACACGCCGAGTGCTACGACAGTCGAGGTGACCGCCGGGACCGACAGGAAGAAACCGCGGGCGGCTGCATCGAGTCCGAACTCGTCGGCGAGGTGCACCGGAAGCACGGTCAACAACCCTCCGAAGATCGACACGAACACCAGAAAGGCGAGCCCCATGGTGGTGGCGGGCACCGGGTGATGGGCCGCCGCCAGCGCCATCCGCATCTGCCGGCCAATGGCCGGCGGGGAGGCGGGGCGGCGGGAGTCGAGCACCAGCCACGCCCAACCGGCGGTGGCGAAGGCAACCGTGTAGACGAGGAAGGTGATTCGCCATCCGAACGCCTCGCTGATGACACCCGAGAGCAGCGGGAGTGATGCCAGGCCCACCGTGAGGACCGCCGAGTTCCTGCCCACCAGCCGGGTCCTGTCTGCTCCGGACCAGTAGTCGCTGATCAGCACGATGGCGAGGTTGATGAGCCCGGCCGAGCCGAAGCCCTGCAACAGTCTCGCCACCAGCAGGATGCCGAAGGTCGGCGCCAACGACGTCAGTCCGCCGAAAGCCGCGAACACGATGAGACATGCCACCAGCACGATCCGTCGCCCGAACCGGTCGGCCAGCAGCCCGATGATGGGCGCCAGCACGATCCCCGCCACCGCCCCTGACGACACCAGGATGCCGGCGCGATCCGAAGGAACGCCGAATTCGGCGAGGATGTCGGGCACAGCCGGTGTGACCAGCGTGTTGTTGAGGATGCCGGTCAGCGAGATCGTGAAGATCAGAGCGGTCGGCGGCCGGCGTGACATCCGCTGGAGAGTACGGTCACCGATCCGGTGTTCCGCCGCCGTCCCGAATTGGGTACTGTCCCTCCGTCGGCGTAGCCGACATCCCGGAGGGATGACTGAGCGGTCGAAAGTGACGGTCTTGAAAACCGTTGGGCCCGATTCGGGTCCCGTGGGTTCAAATCCCACTCCCTCCGCTTCAGAGTGCAGGGCAGGCGGCGCAGAACGCCGAACGCAGAACGCAGAACGCCTTGATCAGATCCCCAAGTCGAGTGCGTCCCGAGCTGTTGTTCGCAGTGGGCGCCACCAGCCAGTATGTCGGCGCCGCCATCGCGGTGGTGCTGTTCGCGTCGATGCCGTCCCGATCGGTGGCGTTTCTGCGGGTGCTGGGCGCCGCCATCATCGTGGTGGTTCTCCGGCGGTCCTGGAAACGGGGCTGGACCCGCGACACGGTGCGGAAGGCGGCGCTGTTCGGATCGGTGCTGGCGCTCATGAACCTGGCGTTCTATCTCGCCATCGAACGACTTCCCCTCGGCAACGCCGTGGCCATCGAGTTCCTGGGGCCGATCGTGGTGGCCGCCATCGGGACGGCAACGGCGCGGGGCGCGTTCGCCCTTCTCCTGGGTGGTGGCGGAGTGGCGGTGCTGGCCGGGGTCAGCCCCGAAGGGTCGATCGTTGGTGTGGGCTTCGCCCTGTTGGCCGCCGCGCTGTGGGCGGGCTACATCGTGCTCGGACAACGGGTGGCGATGTCGGGGGCGGGAGTCGACGGGCTCGGGCTGGGCATGGCGGTAGGTGCGTTCGTGATCGCCCCGGCCGGTATACCCGGGATCTCGGCGGTGTTCGACACCCCGTGGTTGATCGTGGTGGCCATGCTCACCGGTCTCTTCTCGAGTGCCATCCCGTATGGCATCGATCAGGTGGTGCTGGCGCGGATTCCCCGGTCGCGGTTCGCGCTGTTGCAGTCGATGATGCCGGCGGTCGCCACCGTGGTGGGTCTGGTGGCGCTGGCGCAGCGTCCCAGCTGGTCGGAGCTCGCCGGGATCACCCTCGTGGTCGCGGCCATCCTCTTGGCACCGGAGTGACTGCATCGGGTACTGTGATGTCCCCACCAGACGTGGGACCCATCTGGAGAGATGGCCGAGTGGTCGAAGGCGCTCGCCTGCTAAGCGAGTAGGGGGTTTTAGGCCTCCTCGAGGGTTCAAATCCCTCTCTCTCCGCAAAGAAGCTACGAGCTACCAGCTACGAGCCACGAGCCAACACGCCTGGCTGGATCACGTTGTGGGCATTGCGGTCCCGCCGACATGGACCAAGCTCTTGAGTCCGCCTTTTGCACATTTGTGCAGAAGGTGGCTCGTCGCTCGTCGCTCGTCGCTCGTCGCTCGTCGCTCGCTCTCAATTCCACGCCGCTTCGCTCCACGAGACGCCGCTCCAGGAGACGCCGCTCCAGGTTCCGCCTGACCAGGAGACGCCGCTCCAGGACACCCCGCTCCACGACACTCCCGACCAGGAAACTCCGCTCCAGGACACCCCGCTCCACGACACACCCGACCAGGCGGGGCCGGCCCACGAGGGCTCGGTCAACCCGGTGCCGATGATCTGGGTGCCGTTCCACGATCCGCCGTTCCAGGCGGTGCCGGCTGCTGAGTGCCGCGCCCATTGGGCGGCGTTGAAGGGGTTGCCGAAGATGTCGATCTCGCCGGACAGTTCCCGGTCGCCCAACTTCACCCGATGTGATCCGCGGGAGGCGTCGAGGGTCCCGGTTGCGGTGGCGGGGTTGTGCCACTGCCCGGCACGGCGCGGCGAGGTGGAGGCTGCCTCTGCGACGTTGAGCAGACCGGCACCGTCGCAGTTGGCGCGAGCCGCCGACAGGGGGGTGGCGGAGCGCATCAGCACGTTCTTCACCTGGTTGGGCGTGAGGTTGGGCCGTGCCTCGAGCAGCACGGCGACCGCGCCCGACACCACCGCGGCCGCCTGCGAGCTGCCGCTGCCCACGAACCGTCGCCCGTCGGCAGAGCGGGACTCGGGGTGGTTCACATCCGCGTAGGAGCCGGGATCGCGCAGGCTCATGATGGAACGGCCGGGTGCCACCAGATCGACCGGCCGCCGGGAGGTGCCGCAGTTGGAGAACTCCGGGATCGGGTTCAGGTCGGTGTGGATGAGAGATCCGTCGGCCGCTCCGACCGCGATCACGTACGGGTTGTAGGCAGGGCTGGTCAAGCGCTGTTCGTTCCCGTCGTTGCCACCGGCGACCACCACCACGATCCCGGCCCGCCAGGCCTGCTCGACGGCGTAGGCGATGAGGTCCTCGTTGGCCCGGCTGAGCGAATCGGTGCCGTACGACAGGTTGAGCACCCGGATGTCGAGGCCGTTGGCGTTGCGGTTCTGGATCACCCAGTCGATGGCGGCCAGGATCTGGGTGACGTCGACGGCACCGTTGTAGGGGGCCACTTTCACGTTGACGAGACGGGCGCCGGGGGCGATGCCGGGGACGTCACGAGCGTCGGACACCATGATCCCGGCCATGTGGGTGCCGTGCCCGAAGGTGTCGAGGTAGCGGAGGTCGGGGTCCTGGGACTCGAAGGACAGATCCGGTCCGTTGATCACCCGGCCACGGGTGTTGAGGCCGTCGACGGACACGACACCGGTGTCGATGAGGGCGATGTCGATGCCGCGCCCGGTGGTACGCACGCCTTTCATCCCGATCTGCTCGCGTACTGCCCGCAGCGACCCGAAGAAATCACGGGTGTCGACCTCGGGTAGCTCCGATGTCGAGTCCCAACCGGCTTCAGGTTCGACGTACTCGTAGTCGTCTGTCCACACCGTCTCGGTGCCGTCGGCGTTGGTGATGGAGCCGGAGACCGATGAGGTGGCGGCAAGTGCGGGCGTCGCCGAGCCGAAGGCGAGTGCCACCGCCAGCAACACGTGCATGGTCCGGCTCCGGGTTGATTCGAGGTTCATCTGCTCACTCCATTGGGCGGTACCTGTCATGCATCGGCCCGGAAGCTGAATCGGCAGGAGGACCAAGCGGAAGCCGTTCGTGATGACTAGTCAGCGTCGGGTGCCGGCTGTATCGGGTTTCCCGATCGTTGTTCGGCGACTACCCTCGTTGTATCGAGTGGGCCGCTCGTCGACGGCGTGCGGTTCACACGGTCCCCATGCGCCCGTAGCTCAATTGGATAGAGCGTCTGACTACGGATCAGGAGGTTGGGAGTTCAAGTCTCTCCGGGCGTGCCAACCGAAACCCCTGCGAGAGCGGGGGTTTCTGTCATCTGCCTCCGAGTTCGAGGCCGTGTGATCGGTCTCTGGGCCGCGGCTGGGCCGCGAGACTTCGAGCCCGCACGTCCTCCAGTCGTCCGATGAGTGCCTCGATGTCGGAGGGGAAGAGGTGGGTGTAGCGGTCCATGGTCACCGCGATCGACGAATGCCCGAGGTGCGCCTGGACGGATTTGGGGTTGGCGCCGGCGGCGATGAGCAGGCTGGCGCAGGCGTGCCGGAGATCGTGGACCCTGAGACCTTCGGAGAGGCCGGCTTGCTCGACGGCCGAGTACCAGACCTGGCGCCGGAAGTTGCTGTTGCGCAACGGTGCGCCCTGCAGTGACGTGAATACGAACGCATCGGGACGATCGGGGACATGCCGAGCGAGGTGCTCGGCGAGGAGGTCATGGAGGAACCGGGGAATCCCGACGACTCGGCTGCGGTGGTTCTTGGTGGGCCCGTAGTGGAGCACGCCCCCGGCCTCCGAAACCGCTTCGACGATCTCGATGCGGGATCGCGGGAGGTCGCAGCGGCCCCTTCGGAGGCGGCGGACCGGCGCCAGCCTCTCGGCTGGAGACCAGCCTGCGCGAGCCGCGGCGCGACAGCTCGCGGCGCAGGTCGACGACGGTTCCGAGCTCGGTCACGCGTTGCGAGCGGTGCTCGAGGACGTGGCCGCCGGCCAGGCGGTGGTCATCCTTCGGCCGAGCCAGGAGGTCACCCCGGCCGAGGCGGCCAAGGTCCTCGGTGTGACTCGGCAGTTCGTCGACCGGCTTTGCGCTGAAGGGGTACTCGCCTTCCGGCGGCTGCCCGCCAGCCGACATCGCAAGATCCTGCTCTCCGAC
>JBHJOH010000017.1:0-30698 GCA_050329955.1 Acidimicrobiia bacterium
GGTGTACCCCCAGTATGGAACGTTCGACGTCCTGTGTGTGATGGGCATCCCCCGGACCTTCGTGATAGCAGTTGACAGAGACCGGTTACCGGAACCGCCGTTCGAGGTCCGCAGCTTCGAACGCGAAGACCGGAACGGTGTCCGGGTGACCGCCGCCATGCTTGCCGCCAGCTGACAGCCACCGGCCAGGGCTTCACGGTGAAAGCGGGCAACGGCACATCGCGGTGCCGTCTTCGTCGGCTGGGGCGGCGACTGCAGCGGTCGTCGACCCACGTGCACCGTGACGATGGACCAGGCGAAGTCCGTCACGGCCACGTTCAGAAGGTGATCGATGCAGGGTGGGGCGCTTCGCAAGGCCGCCCCACCCTGCGTTCGTCTGATCAGTCCCACAGCGTGGGGGTGAAGCTCACCGGATGAGGGGCGGGTTCTTCGCACCCGCCCGGTCCGACCAGGCGTTCGATGAGGGCGGTCCAGTCGAAAGCGTCGCTGATCTCGGATGCTCTGATCACCACCAGCCGCTCATGGTCGGTGTATTGCGGCACGATCACGTCGAGGATCTGTTCGATCTCGTCTCGGAAGCGGTCGTTGGTGCTGCGCACTCCGTCGATCCTGAGCGGCACGTCCGGCAGCAGCCGCACGAACAGGTCGTAGGTGCCGCACCACCGTTTCACGAGCGGCTTGACGTCGAAGGGGTCCTCTCCCCCGGTCACCCGCAGGAAGTAGGCGAAGTTGTCGACCACCGCCCGGTCGGTGACCAGCACCTCGGCGCGGTTGCGCAACTCCAGCTCCTGCTGGATCTGGGCCATGATCACCCACAGCTGAGCCTCGGGTGTCGCCCCTTCGTTGAGGCCCAGCGGGTTGAAGCGAATCACCTCGCGGCCGACCTCCACGCTTCGGCCGCTTCGCCCCACTGCACCGGCGAACGAGTGGACCGCATTGGTCTTGCGGACGGAGTGGGATCCGATGAAGGCGATCTTCCAAGGGCCGGGCATGGTGGTGATGTGCACGGTACTCCCGGCTGGGCCACGCCCCCTGTTCTCGTTGCGGCCGGGCGCCGGCGGGTCGGCGCAGGCTTGCGTACAGTTGTCAACATGGCTTCGTACGTGCTCTCGGTTCTCGGTGACGATCGGTCGGGTCTGGTGGAGGCGCTTTCCGGGGTGGTGTCGGAGTGCGGTGGCAACTGGGAGAAGAGCCACATGACGCATCTGGCCGGAAAGTTCGCGGGTGTGGTTCTGGTGACGGTTCCCGACGGTGAGGTCCAACGGTTCCTCACCGAGCTCGCCCCCCTGGAGGAACAGGGGCTGTTCGACATCGCCGTGGAAGCGGCCTTGGCGGCGCCCGACCCGGCCTCGCCACCACTCCGCCTCGAGCTGACCGGCAACGATCACCCCGGCATCGTGCACCGGATTTCCCAGCTGCTGGCAGGGCACGGAGTCAGCATCGACGATCTCCAGACATGGACGAGTATCGCTCCGATGGCCGGCCACCGGTTGTTCCACGCCGCGGCGACTCTGCGCCTGCCCGAGGGCCTCGAGAGCGGCGCCCTGCAGGCGGACCTGGAGGAACTGGCGGTCGACCTGATGGTCGATCTCGAATTGGCGTGAACGTCCTCACGAGTAGCCGACGATCGGGTCTAGCCTCGTCGTCGTGAACGACCACGACTACTCCGACGATCCGGGCGCACCCGAAGCTGGCGGCGAGACCGGGGACGCACTGGCGGGCGCTCTCGAGGAGTTGCGTTTCGACGACGCTGCGGCGTTGGCGGTGGGCGAAGCGGAGGCGGCACGGGTGAAGGCCGCCCGGGACGTGGCGCTCGATGCGGCCCGGGCTCTACAAACCGAGATGGTCGAGCTCGGCCGGGTCGACGATCACCGACGGATCCTCGACCTCGCCGCCGATCCCCGCACCGAGCAGCTGCTGTCACTGCTCTCCCCTGCCGTGCGCGAGCGGGCGGATCTCCAGATCCGCTTGGCGACGAGGTGGGCGGACGAACGGCGGTCCACCAACCGGCGCCGCCTGAACGAAGCCGCCAAAGCGCTCGCCGGGCTCGACTTCGAGCTCGCCCGCGGCCTCCTCCTCAAGATCGAGGGAACCTTCCTCGACGACGCCGGGAGGGCCGAACGGGATCGACTGCTGCTCGACCTGTCCGCCCGCTCGCTAGAAATGGAGGAGCTGTCCTCACAGGCCGATCGGCTGCTGGCTCAGGCCACGCCGCCCAAGAAGAAGCGCTGGTTCCGGCGAGGCTGACGGGACCAGCTCGAACGCGTCCCATTGGGCGGGTTCCGCTCCCAGCAAACCGGCGGCGAGCCCGATCAGGGGCGGCGTTGCTTCATGAACAGCATGAAGCTGTCATACAGCGACCACACCGCCCAGCTGGGTTGGCCGGCCGCCAACACCAGTGCCGCCGTCACTCGGAAGCGTTCCAGTGGATCGTTGACGGCGCGGCCCAGTTGGAAGGCGAGCATGGCGATGCCGAGAATGACCGCCACCACCGCGTTGACAGCCGCCGCCCGCCGGGAGCGACCAGACCAGTCCTGTTGCCAGGCCCGCCGGTAGGCGGAGAGAGCCGGAACCAGGATCGCCATGGGCCACAACAGCTGCAACACGAAGGTGGGAATCAACCCCGAGATCAACGTAACGACCGCAGTCAGAATCACGATGCCGGCCCACATGGGGAGGTGGACCTGCCACCAGGGTGGTGCACCGCTCGTCGGCTTGGGTGTGCTCATGGACTCTCCGGAACGTGGGTGACAGATCGTAGAGCGCGGCGGGCGCTCCGGTTTCAGATGTGCAGCTCGACGACGTCGCCGTCAGCAACGCGATGGTCCCGTCCGACCCTCGAGCCGTCGTACCCGCTTCTCCCCCACAGTCGGGCGGACCGGAACGATTCCACGAAGTCCCGATGCACCAGCCCTGCCACGTCGACCACGGTCGCCCCTGGCATGACGGTGAAGGGGCGGGTCATGTCGGGTGGCTGGCCTGGCTCCTTGGTGTAGACCCGGATGACTCCCAGCCGCTCGAACAGGAGCGGTCCGATGTGATCGCAGCCCTCCCCCGTGGCGGCCGACACCGCCACTGCCTCGTACCCGAAACCCTCCAGCTCCTCGAACACCGCAATCTCTGCGGGCGGGTCGGACAGCAGATCCGACTTGGCGGCCACCAGCAGGGTGGGTAGCGCCGACTCGAGAGGTTCGCCGTCGCGGCGATCCCAGCGCGCGGTGAGTCGGACACTGCGTTCGGCGAGTATCGAGTGCAGCGACGCCACCGACTCGAGGCTGTCCGGATCGCTCAGATCGACCACCAGAAGTGCCGCGTCGGCCTGATGGAGCGCCTCGCCGATCCAGGGCACCGGATGGTCCCTGCTCAGCGACGGCAGATCGACCAGTTGCAGGGCGACATCGTGCACCGCCAGCATGCCCGGCTCGGCGCGCTGGGTGGCGAACGGATACGGTTCGGAGACCGCCTTCGACCCGGTCAGCCGTCGATGGAGTGCCGACTTGCCGGAGTTGGGCGGTCCCAGCAGCGCGATCTGGGCGGCACCCTCCGGATGGATCACCGTGGCGGGACCGGTGCGGGCCCCTCCCTTGCGGGGGCCGGCCAGCTGGTCGGTCAACTCCTTGATCCGCGACTTGATGTCGGCCTGGAGATGATCGGTGCCCTTGTGCTTGGGAACCAGCCGCAGCATGTCGCGCAGGGCGTCGAGTCGCTGCCGCGGCTCCCGCGCCTCCCGGTAGCGTTGCTCAGCGGCTCGATAGTCGGGGGTGAGGTTGGCGGGCATGTCGCCCTCATCATCGTCTCTCGGCTCCCGCGTCGACGTACACTCGCCATCGTGAGCACTGACACCCTCGAAGCGGACCTCGCCCGGATCGTCGGACCCCAGCACGTTTCCATCGCCCGGGCCGACCGCGACCTCCACGCCCACGACGACTCGTCACATCCGGCCGTGGTTCCCGATGTGGTGGTGTGGCCCGATTCGACCGAGGACGTGTCGGAAATCGCCCGGGTCGCCTCCGAAACCGGCACCCCCATCACGGCGTGGGGCGTCGCCTCCAGCGCCGGCGGGCATGTGATCCCGATCAGGCGCGGCATCGTCATGAACTTCCAGCGCATGAACCGGATCCTGGAGGTCGACGTCGGGAACTTCCAGGCGGTGGTCGAGCCCGGCGTGCTCCGCCTCGATCTGGAGGACCACCTCTCCAAGACGGGCTTGTTCTTCGCTCCCGACCCGGGCGCCAACGCCACGATCGGGGGGATGGTCGCCAACAACGCCGCCGGGATCAGGGCCCTCAAGTACGGGGCGACCAAGGACAACGTGCTCGGCCTCGAGGTGGTGCTGGCGGACGGCTCCATCATCACCACCGGGTCGCGGTCGGTGAAGCAGTCCTCGGGTTACCACCTCACGCAGCTGTTCGTCGGTTCGGAAGGAACGCTCGGCCTGGTCACCAGGGCGATCATCAAGCTGCGCCCCATCCCGGAGCATGTCAGCACCGCCATCGTGGGGTTCGCCACCGTCGAATCGGCCGCGGCCGCCGTGCACGACATGATGGGTATGGCAC
Organism: Acidimicrobiia bacterium; assembly: GCA_050329955.1. GTDB lineage: Bacteria > Actinomycetota > Acidimicrobiia > Spongiisociales > ZC4RG35 > JAOUGY01. The sequence goes on from JBHJOH010000017.1 coordinate 4,557, forward strand.
TCGATCCCGCTGCGCTGGAGCTGCTGCACGACGACCACATCCGCTGGATGAACGAGGACGAAGGCTCGGTTTTTCCGGAGGTTCCGACGCTGCTGATCGAGTTCACCGACTCCAGCGCGGCGTCGGTCATCGACCGAATGGAGACCGCATCCGAGATCTGTGCCGAGCATGGCTCGGTCGGATTCACCGGAGTCACCGACCACCAGGAGCGGGCGGCGTTGTGGCGTATCCGCCATGGTGTCCGCCACCGCTACCGCCGACGCCTTCCCGGTGGTCACTGGATCGGGATGGACGTCAGCGTTCCCGTCGCAGCCTTCCCGGAACTGGTGGCGTACGCCATCGAGTGTGCCCAGAGCAACGGTCTCCCCGGCAGTGTGCTGGGCCACGCCGGCGACGGAAACCTGCACATGGGCATCGGCTACCTGCCCGACGACGAGGAGGCCACCAAACGGGCCCATCACGTGAGCCATCTGCTGGTGGAGCGGGCGATTGCGTTGGGAGGTACCTGTTCCGGCGAGCACGGAATCGGACTCGACAAACGCGGATACATGGTGGCCGAGCACGGGGCGGGCGCCATCGCCGCCATGCGGGCGGTGAAAGCCGCGCTCGACCCCCAGGGCATCCTCAACCCGGGCAAAGTCCTGCCGTGACGGCCCCCGGGGCGGTCGGGCAGCCGGTGGAGGGGTGGTCGCCGCGGGCCCGTCCTTCCTTCGAGCCGATGCAAGGCGCCTTCTGTCGGGTGGAGGCACTCGACCCGGTGCGCCACGCCGACGCCCTGTTCGATGCCTATGCCCGCGACACCAACGGCAACAACTGGACCTACCTCCCCTACGGGCCCTTCACCGACCGCGACGAGTTCCGAAGTTGGGTCGCCGCCATGTCCACCGGCGACGACCCCCGATTTCATGCCGTCGTCGACCTGACGACCGGTCGGGCCGCCGGCCTGGCCTCCTATCTGCGGATCGAGCCGGCGGTCGGCGTCATCGAGGTCGGGCACATCAACGTCTCGCCCCTCCTTCAGCGCACCACCGGGGCGACCGAGGCGATGTGGCTGATGATGCGACGGGTCTTCGAAGAGCTCGGGTACCGCCGCTACGAGTGGAAGTGCGACGCCCTCAACCAACCCTCACGGGCAGCGGCCGAACGGTTGGGTTTCACCTTCGAAGGGATCTTCCGTCAGGCCACCATCTCCAAGGGTCGCAACCGTGACACCGCTTGGTACTCGGTGATCGACTCGGAGTGGCCCGCCCTCGACGCTGCCTTCCGGCGTTGGCTCGCCCCCGCCAACTTCGACTACGGGACCCAGCGGCGCCGCCTCGCCGACCTCAGGTGACGGTTGGGCGGCACCCACCGGTACCGTAGCGCCAACCAGTCAGAGTGATCCCTGTTGCCACACATCCACATCCATGCACCCTTCGAGGCAGGCTTCGACCGGATTCGCCGGCGTTTCGACATCCCCGAACGGTTCCCGGTCGAGGTGACCGCCGAGGCCGAGCGATCGGTGCCGACAACCGATGATTCCGCCGACCTGAGGGACGTGCCGTTCATCGCCATCGATCCACCGGGCGCCACCGATCTGGATCAGGCGTTCTGGGCCGAGCGCATCGCGACAGGCTTTCGGGTTCGCTACGCCATTGCCGACCCCGCCGTGTTCATCCGTCCCGGCGGGGCGGTCGACCGGGAGGCCCGCTCACGGGCCGTGACCATGTACTCGCCGGATCTGCGCACTCCCCTCCACCCGGTCACGATCTCCGAAGACCGGGGGAGCCTGCTCCCCGGCTCCGACCGTCCGGCGGTGGTGTGGACGCTCGATCTCGATGAGGAGGGCAAACCCAGCGGGGTCGACTTCCGACGTGCGCTGGTACGGGTGGAGGAGGCGATCTCGTATCGGGAGGCGCAGACCCGGGTCGACCTCGGCTCCGACCTTCGACTGACACTGCTCGCCCAGATCGGTCAGGCGCGGATCGAGCGGGAGATCGAACGGGGCGGAGTGAGCCTGGCGCTCCCGACCCAGCAGGTCTCGGCATCCGAGGGCCGTTACGTCGTGCAGTTCGACCAGATCCTGGAAGTAGAACGCTGGAACGCCCAGATCTCCCTGCTCACCGGGATGGTGGCGGCGGAGATCATGATCGATGCCGGGGTGGGGATCGTGCGCACGCTCCCGCCTCCCACCCCTGAGGCGATCGCGTTGCTCCGGCGCCATGCATCCGCCCTGCGCCTCGATTGGCCGAGCGCGATGACCTACCCGGCATTCGTTCGGGCGGCGGAACCCGGCTCCCCGGGTGGAGCGGCCTTCCTCTATCAGGCGGCGCGCACACTGCGCGGGGCCGGATACGAGGTCTTACCCGCCGGCGTCGAAACACCGGTCCACGGCGCCATCGCCGCGCCGTACGCCCACGTGACGGCGCCGTTGCGTCGTCTGGTCGATCGGTTCGCCAACGAGATCCTGCTGGCGGTGGTGGCGGGGACCCCTCCCCCGGATTGGGCGGTGGAGGCGCTGGCCGAGCTTCCCGACATCATGGCGACCGCCCATCAGCGTCAGAACACCCTGGATCGGGCCATGGTGGATTTCACCGAGGCGGTGGTTCTCGGGCCGCATGTCGGTGAGGTGTTCGACGCCGAAGTGGTGGATCTCCGGAATGGAGGCGAAGAGGCGGTGATAACCCTCGACGACCACGCCGTGGTAGCCGTGGTCGCCCATCCGGGACTGGAACTCGGGCGGGCGGTTCGGCTCCGGTTGGTGGCATCCGACCCAGAAACCGGCCTCATCACCTTCGAACCGGCTTGATCGGCTCGGTCCGCGGTCAACCCCTGATCAGCTCCTGTCGGCGGCGTGCTCGTGATGTCGGATCACTTCTTCGATCACGAAGCGCAGGAACTTCTCGGAGAACTCCGGATCGAGGTTGGCCGTCCCGGCCAGAGACCGCAACCGGGCGATCTGCACTTCTTCCCGGCCCGGGTCGGCCGGCGGCAGCCCGACGACCGCCTTGTACTCGCCCACCTTCTTGGTGATCTTGAACCGCTCGGCGAGCAGGAAGATGAGAGCGGCATCGATGTTGTCGATGCTCTCCCGGTAGGCAGCGAGTTTCTGGTCAGTCACGATCGTCTCCAACGGGATGGCTGCCGTGACCTTACCGGTCGCAGGGTGCCTCCGGTTCCGGGGCCCGGGCCCCGGGCAAAGCGTTCAAGTCGGCGGCGGCGCTACCGATGGACCTGGCACGGCGCCCCGCTGACTAGACAGTGCGCGAACCCAGACAATGAACCGCGCTGGCCGTGGTCGGGAGGCATACCGTCGGTACGGACTTCGTTGGGGTGTCTGGAGGTCGAGATGAGCCGGGAGTGGGCTGGTGGGTTCCTGTGGCGCCGTCGAGCCAAGATGGCGGCAACGGTGGCGGTGGCGGTGCTCGGCGTCATGCTTCCACCGCTCCCGGTTTCAGCGGCCGTGTCGTTCGTACCGACCCCGCTGGCGGGTTGGTCCACCAACGGCACCGTCTACGCCGTCGAGATCCACGGTGACACCGTGTACCTGGGCGGGAGGTTCACCGCGGTGTCGGCTCCGGGTGGTGGTGCCAGCCAGCCGCGGGTGAACGTCGCCGCCCTCTCGTTGTCCACCGGCCAGATCCTGCCCTTTCGGGCCGACACCAACAACGATGTGAGGGCGATCGCCACGGATGGAGCCACCGTGTGGATCGGTGGTCTGTTCTCCACCGTGGGCGGCGCCTATCAACGGCGGGTGGCAGCGGTCGACGCCGTCACCGGGGCCCGCCGGGTCGCCTTCCATCCGGATCCCTCCGCCATCCTCTACGCACTCGACTATTCGGAAGCCGAGGACGCTGTCTACATCGGCGGGGCGTTCACGGCGGTCGACGGGGTGGTTGCCGAACGCATCGCCAAGCTCGACCCGGACACCGGCACCCCCGACCCGGCCTTTCAGGGTCGCGCCTCGGCCACGGTGCGAGGGGTGGTGGTCGACGCCGATGGTGGCGAGGTGTGGGTCGCCGGGACCTTCACCGCCATCGCCGGCACCACCCGCCGCTATCTGGCGGCACTGGACGCCAACACCGGATCGGCGGTCGGTCCGGCCCTGGCACTGGTAGATGCACCGTTGCTGGCGGTGGATGTCACCCCTGATGGCTCGACGGTGTTCGGTGCCGTCGCCGGTCTGCAGAACCGCGCCCAGGCTTGGAACACGTCTACCGGAGCCCGCCGGTGGTTTCAGCAGGCGATGGGTGACGCTCAGGCCGTCACCTACCACGGCGGCACCCTCTACTTCGGCTTCCACGAAGGCTTCGCCGGTGACACCCGTGTCCGGCTTCTCGCCGCCGACGCTCTGACAGGAGTGCTCGATCCCAGCTTCCGGCCTGTCATCGACAGCTTCCTGGGGGTGTGGGCGCTCGACGCCTCGGCCGGAGGCCTGGCGGCCGGGGGTACCTTCACCACCGTGAACTCGGTGCGCACTCGGGGGGTGGCGGTGTTCCCTCCGCTGGTGGCGCCCGACACCACACCGCCGTCCGCTCCCGGAGTCCCACAGGCCACCACCCGTTCCGCCACGTCGCTGGCGTTGGCCTGGGCGCCGGCCTCGGACGACGTGGCCGTCTCCGGCTACCGGCTCCTCCGCGATGGTGTGGAGATCGCCACCATCACCGTTCCCTCCTTCACCGATACCGGGTTGGCCCCCTCCACGCCCTACTCCTACTCGGTGGCCGCCTTCGACGCGGCGGGCAACACCGGTCCTTCGATCGAGGCGGTGATCTCGACCGCGGCCGATGTCACTCCCCCGACCGCACCGGGCGGGCTGACGGCGTCCGACGTGGCGGCCGCAAGCGTTTTGCTCAGCTGGAGCGGCGCCGCCGACGATGTCGGCGTCAGCGGATACGAGCTGATCAGGGACGGTGCGGTCGTCGCCACCGTGACGGCGACCAGCTACCTCGACGGCGGCCTGTCGCCCGACACCGACTACGTCTACTCGGTGAGGGCATTCGATGGTGCCGGCAACGTCGGACCGGCCGCCGATGATGTGGCGGTGACCACGCTCGGACCGCCCGACCTGGTCGCTCCCGGCGCTCCCGGCACTCCCGAGGTGGTTGCGACCGGAGTGACCGAGGCGAGCCTGGCGTGGGCCGAGGCCACCGACGACGTCGGGGTGACGGGGTACGAGGTGGCGCGGGACGACCAGATCGTGGCCGTGACCTCGGGCCCCCTCTTCGTCGACGGGGGTCTCGAGCCCGGTACCTCGTATCTGTACGCGGTGCGAGCCTTCGATGCCGCCGGTAACCGGGGTCCGTGGTCGGAGTCGGTTGTGGCGGTGACCGGGCCGGATGTGACTGCGCCCTCGGTGCCGACCGATCTGGCGGTGACGGCTGTGACGGGGGTGAGCGTCGATCTTGCCTGGTCGGCTTCCGCCGACGATGTGGCGGTGGCGGGGTACCGGGTGATCAGGGACGGCACCCCGGTCGGCGACACCGCTGTCGCCACCTTCACCGACAACGCGCTCGCTCCCGGCGTCACCTTCGCCTATCGGGTGGTGGCAATCGACGCCGCCGGCAACGAGTCGGCGCCCTCCGCCCCGTTGGAGGTGACCACACCCGGCTCCGACATCGGCCTGATCGGCGCCGGCTCGTTGTGGCGGTACCTCGACAACGGCTCCAACCAGGGCACCGTCTGGCGGCAACCCGGCTTCGTCGACGTCGCCTGGGCCACCGGACCGGCCGAGCTCGGCTACGGCGATGGGGACGAGGCGACCGTGGTGGCATCGGGTCCGGCCGGCAACTTCCACATCACCACCTACTTCCGGCACGCGTTCATGGTGACGTCCCCGGGCGCCATCACCGCTCTCGAGCTGAACATCAGACGCGACGATGGCGCCGTCGTCTATCTCAACGGGGTCGAGGTGGTGCGCACAAACATGCCCACCGGCACCATCGGCCACCTGACTCGGGCCCCGTCCGGGGTCAACGGGACGGCGGAGCGAGTCTGGCACTCGTTCCCGGTACCGGCGGCACTCCTGGTGGCGGGCACCAACGTGGTGGCGGTGGAGGTGCACCAGAACGCACCCAACTCGAGCGACGTGACGTTCGACCTGGAGCTGATCGCCAATCCGGGCTGATGGCCCGGACCGTCGGGGTCACTCGATGGTGGAGTCGACGATCTGGATCGGCCCGTTCCCGAGGTAGAAGATGCCAGGGATGGTCTCGAAGCCGTCGCTCGGGTTTCGTTGCATGATCGAGTCCTCGATGCGCAGGGTCCCGCTGCGGTCGTTGCTGACGAAGAAGATGCCGCCCCCGCCCTCGTTGGCATAATTGTCGGATATGACCGAGTCGATGACGGTCAACGTGAAGGTGTTGCCGTCGAGGGCGATGGCGCCGCCGTTGCCGCCACCCGGGGTGCCGGGTTGGGCCGGGTTGGCGCCGAATCCGACGGCGTCATTGTGGGTGAACAGGCTGTTGATGACCGTCCACGAAACCCCGATCGACGACAGCGCCGCCCCGTTCGAGCACTGGTTGCCCAGCTCGGCACTTCCGCCGAAGGTGCTGTTGACCACGTACACCGTCCGATCCTGGGATTGGTCGAACACCCGCACGGCACCGCCGACATCGGGCCCGGTGGTCTGACAACGGTTCGAGAAGAACCGCGAGTTCACGATCTTGAGTCGTCCGCCGCGTGAGAAGATCGCCGACCCACCGGCCTCGAGATTCTCGCCGTCCACCCAGCCCTCCTCGAAGGTCAGGTTCTGGACCGTGAGCCGGGGATGGTCCTGGTCGTCGCAGTGCGACGTGGTCCACACCTGGGCGGGATCGCAGGTGTTCATGTAGAGGATGCGGGTGTCACCGCCTCCGTTGAGGGTGACCAGCCCTCCCCCGTCGATGACCACATCGGGGTCGCGATCGTTGAACACCTTGGCGGTGGCGGTCATCTCGATCGTCACCGGATCGGGGCCGCAGTCGAAGGTGATGATCCCGCCCTGGGCGACGGCGGTGACGACCGCCGCCGACGTGCACGACGCCGGACTGCCCGTTCCGATCACCCGATCGGGATTCGAGGTGTCCACCGCCGCCGCCTCGGCAGGAATGGGGGCGGTGCCGTCGGGATTGCCCGCCTGGGGAAGCTCCGCTGGTGGCGGCACGATCGGGGTCAGCTCTAGCGCCCGCATCAGGAAGGTGGCCATTTCGGCCCGCGTGATGGCCTGATCCGGGCAGAAGCGGTCGTTGGCGGGTGGGTTGCATCCCCGGGTGATGCCGGAGGCACCCAGACGGTCGATGTCGTCTTCGAAGACGGTTCCGTTGTCGTCGGTGAAGGCGTTGGAGCCGGCTCCGTCGGTGTAGTCGAAGGCCCGGACCAGGAAGGCCGCCATCTGCCCGCGGGTGACGGGTTGGTCGGGGCAGAAGCGGTCGTTGGCGGGTGGGTTGCATCCCCGTGTGATGTCCTCGGCTGCCACCGCCTCGATGGCGCCCTCGTGCACCGAGCCGTTGTCGTCGGTGAAGGTTCCCCCCGGGTCGGTGGGCCCGGCGAGGGCCGGTGCCGCCATTCCGGGTATCCCGAGCACTCCCGCGACCATTGTCATCACCACTGCCAGCACGGCGAACCGCGACATGAGAACTCCCCCGAGTCGATGAGACGGGAAACCTACCAGCCGACGCGGGAGTTGGCCTGCGGGTAGCGTCGTGTCGGCATGCGGGCGGCAGCATTCTTCGATCTCGACCGGACCCTGATCTCGGGGGTCTCGGTGTTCCCGTTCGCCACCGAGGCGTGGCGGCAGGGCCTGGTGAGCAACCGCCAGATCGGTGAATGGGCACTCGATGCCCTCATCTTCTCTGCACTCGGCGAGAGTCCCGAACGCAAAGAGGAGGCGCGGACCGCGGTGCTGCGCGGGATCGCCGGGATCTCGGTCGAGACCCTCGAGGAGGTGGCCCGCGCCGTCGTGCCGCGCCTGGAGTCCAGGGTGCGCCCGGAATCCCGGGCGCTTCTCGACATGCACCGGGAGGCGGGCCGTGACACCTGGATCGTGTCGGCGTCGCCTCATGCCATCGTCGAGCGCCTGGCGCACATCCTCGGCATGACCGGGGGGATCGGGACGAAAGGAACCGTGGTCGAGGGTCACTTCACCGATCAGATCGACGGTCCCTTCGTCCACGGCGAAGGTAAGGCCACCGCCGTGCAGTCCGTGATCTCCGAGCGTGGTTATGCCCCGGAGGCGTGTTACGCCTACTCCGACTCGGTGTCCGATCTCCCCATGCTCGAGCTGGTCGGCCATCCGGTGGCGGTCAACCCGGACTCCTCGCTCGAGACGCTCGCCCGCCAGCGGGGGTGGCCGATGGTGGTCTTCGCCCGACGCACCAAGCTGGCGGTGGCCTGGTCGGCAGGCAGCCTTTCCGTGGTCGGTGTGGCAGTGGCCGGGTATCTGCTGGGTCGCCGCCACGGCCGCTCCTCACCGGTGATCTAGCCGACACGGAAAAGGGCTTCCTTCAGCGCCACCGACCGTGGCATCCTGGCGGTATGAAGTCCCTGCGACCGCGAACCGGCGGAGTGATCCTCGGGCTGGGCTGGGTGGTGTTCCTGATCGATCGCTGGTTGCTTCCCGAGGGTCCGCTCATCACCAAGGTCTGGTTGACGCTGGTGGGTATGGCGTATCTCGCGGTGGCGATCCCGGCCATTGCGGGTGACCGTCGGGCGGTCGCTGCTCTTCCGTGGTCGGCCGTTGCCCTGGGGATGTGGGGGATGGTGGCTTTGGTGGGGCTGTCGGCGGACACCACGTCGTCGCGGTTGTGGATGTGGGCCTCGGTGTTCTCGCTCTGTCTCGGGACGATCTGCTTCGTGGTCACAGCCGTGCCGGTCGACCGCCGCCCGCCGGGGGCGGTGTGGGCCTACCTGGTGGTGACCCTGATCTTCGGTGGGGCAGGCGTGGGTCAGGTGATCCAATGCCGCCAGGACCTTCACGCCTCCTGGTGTGACCCGCGCTACGAGCAGGAGGAGCGCATCCTGGCCTCGGTGATCAGCGATCGTCGCCCGGTTCGCGCAGGCCATTTCGGTGGTCCGATGAGCCCCGCCACCGCCTCGTTCCTCTTCGAGCAGCCACCCGATCCCCTCACGGCGGTGGTGCCGCGCTCGGCGGTGCCACAGGTCGCCGACGACGGGACGGTTTCGTGGGAGTTCGGCGGTGGTGACGACGCCTGCCGCGCCGTCAGCCTGGTGCAGCCCGCAGTCGGAGGCCACGAGCTGCGTATCTCGGTCGACTGCCGGTGAGGTACGGGTACTGGAACGCCGACCGTAGGATATGACCATGTTTGGACCGCTCAACGGAGTGCGCACCGCCCTCGTCATATCCGCTGCCATTGCCGCCCTGTCCGCCGCTGCCTTCGGGCAGTGGGTGATGACCGGCATGCTCCTGGCCGGTGTCGCCGTGCATGGATACGGCTGGTGGTACCTGTACAAGCGCCATCAGCGGCAGCAGTCGTCCACCGGCTGAGATCACCCAGCTGGGGTTCCTGACCGCCAGGCATCGGCTGAGGCCGATCGGGCGCGCTTTAGGATCCGTGTGGCGATGACACCGATCCCCCGCCACCTCCTGCCCGACAATTCCGTGATCGGCCCCGACGGTCAGCTGTCGATCGGAGGCTGCGGCATCGCCGAACTGGCGCGTGTCCACGGGACTCCCCTGTTCGTATACGACGAGGATCACCTGCGTGATCGGTGCCGGCAGACCGTGGCGGAGTTTGCCGGCGGTGCCACCTATGCATCGAAGGCCTTCCTGTGTCGGGCGATGGCGCGCCTCGCCCACGAGGAGGGGATGCGCATCGACGTGGCGACCGGAGGCGAGTTGCACGTCGCCCTGTCGGCGGGCGTCCCCGCCGAACGCCTGGTGTTCCACGGCAACAACAAGTCCTCGATGGAACTGAAGTTGGCGCTCGAGGCGGGGGTCGGGCGACTGGTGGTCGACAGCTTCGACGAACTCGACCGGATCGAGCGGTTGGTGAACGGAGGCCTGCCTGGGCCCCGCGTGCTGGTACGGATCACACCGGGGGTCGAAGCCCACACTCACGAGTTCGTGAAGACCGGCCAGGATGACTCCAAGTTCGGATTCACGGTCTCCACCGGCTCGGCGGACGAAGCGGTCCGAAGGGTGATGGCTTCGGGCGCCATGGAGCTGGTGGGTATCCATGCCCACATCGGGTCGCAGGTGTTCCGGGTCGAGTCGTTCTCCGAGGCGCTGGCGGTGATCGCCGATTTCGCCCGCCCCTTCCCGGTTGCCGAACTGGTCATCGGTGGAGGGTTGGGTGTTGCGTATGTCGAGGGGGAGGACTCGCCGGGCATCTCCGAGTGGGCCCGGGTTCTCCGCAAGACGGCGGATGACCTGGGGATCACCGCCGAGCTCGGCGTGGAGCCCGGCCGGGCCGTCGTGGCATCGGCCGCCATCACCGTTTATACGATCGGCACGGTCAAGCCGATTCCCGGCATCCGCACGTATGTGGCTGTGGACGGTGGCATGAGCGACAACCCGAGACCGGTGCTGTACGGATCGGGGTACGAGACATTCCTTCCGGAACGGGCGGCGGATGCACGGCCCGAGCGAATCAGACTGGTCGGCAAACACTGCGAGTCCGGCGATCTCCTGGTTCGCGATGGGCGGATCCCCGCCGGGTTCGCGGTGGGAGACCTGGTCTCGACCCCGGTCACCGGCGCCTACGGACACTCGATGGGGTCGAACTACAACAAGGTGCTGAGGCCGGCTGTGGTGTTCGCCCGTTCCGGCACGGCACGGCTGGTCGTGCGCCGGGAGACCTACGACGACCTGTTGGCCACGGATCTCGGTTGAGTCAGGCTGGACACTCGATGCACCTCCCCTCCAGAAGCGCCCCCATGCACCCGCTCGACCGTGCCGCCTCCGCCCTCATGCGGGTCGATCGCAAGCGGCTCGGCGTCTTTCCCGAGGGGTGGGGCGACCGCCTGACACTCGAGTTGTTCGACAGATTGCCGTCGGCCTCCGACCCGGTCCATCCCATCGACGTGGTGTGGGGGCGCAAGGAGGAACACCCGGGATTTCGGATTCGAAGGGGTTCGTTCACCTCGCCCGCCGCCAACCTGCTCGCTCCCGAGAGCCGAGTGGTGCCGATCGAGTACCTGGAGCCCGCCGCCGGTGCCGAGCGGGTGGTGGTGTTGATGCCGGCCTGGAACGATCACGGTTTCGAGACCCGGAGGAAGCTCGCCCGGCTGCTGCTGGAGCATCGGGTCGCCAGTGTGGCGTTCGACATCCCCTTCTACGGGGCCCGGCGTGTGGTTCCCGCTCCCGATCAGGCGATCCGCACGGTCGCCGACTTCGCCGTGATGGGGTACGGGGCGCTGCTGGAGGCGCGCAGCCTGCTGGGCATGTTCGGGGCGAACGCCCAGGCCGGTGTCTCGGGCTACTCGATGGGCGGGAACCTGGCGGCTCTGGTGTCGGCCGGCTACCCACACCCGCTCGCAACCGCCCCGTTGGCCGCCTCGCACTCACCGGGACCGGTGTACCTCGACGGGATCCTGTCGGGAGCGATTGCCTGGTCGGCCCTCGGTGGTCGCGGCGCCGCCGACGACCTACGGGCTGTGCTCGGATCGGCAACGGCCCTGGCGGTGCCGGCACTCCCCCATCACGCCTCGGCGGTCCTGGTGGGGGCACGGCGTGACGGGTTCGTACCGCTCGACGCCACCGAGGCACTCGCCCGCCACTGGGCCGGAAGTGAGCTCCGCTGGATCGACGCTGGGCACGCCACGCTTCTCACCCGCCATCGGGCCGCCCTCGCCGAGGCGGTGGTGGCCTCGTTCGATCGGCTGCGCGCGCACTGACGGGGTAGCCCGCCCTTTACACTCTGCATCGTGCGCCGTATCGCCCAGTGGATCGTCACCATCCCCTTCTGGCTGGCCTTTGGCCTGTCGTTGCTGCTGTTCGACCTCGCCGGACGCATCGTGCGACCTTTCAGCCTGCGGGCTTTCGAGATGGTGATGGGTGCACTGCAACGCACGCTGGTCGCGGTGTTCTCGATCCTGGGCACCAGAATCGAAATCGAACGAGACCCGGCCATCCTGCCCAACACCGGCTACGCCTTGATCTCCAATCACCAGAGCGTCATCGACATCGTGCTCATCGGCGGGTTGCTGTTCACCAACTACCCGAAGTACGTGGCCAAGGCCGAGCTCGGGAAGTGGATCCCGAGCATCTCGCTCAACCTCAAGCATGGTGGCAACGCCCTCATCGACCGGAACGATCGCATGCAGTCGATCAGGGCCATCTCCGAGATGGCCAAGACCGCTCAGGAGCGGAATGTGAGTGTCGTCATCTTCCCCGAGGGCACCCGATCCAAGAATGGAGAGCTCGGCGAGTTCAAGCCCGCCGGTAGCCAAGCCCTGCTGCGTGCCGCCGACCGGCTTCCGGTGGTGCCGACCGCCATCCACGGCTCATGGCGGCTGCACAAGCTGTGGCCGGCCCCGATCGGCCAGCGGGTTCGCATCAGGTTCGGTGCTCCGATGGAACGGAGCGCCGGTGACGAGAAGGAACTCACGGCGGCGGCCCGCGCTTTCATCGCCACCACCCTCGACGACTGGAACCGGTCGGGCTGATCAGTCCTGGTCGAGACCGAGGGCGTACTGCTGCCAGCGCCAGGTGTCCCCGCACATGTCGTCGACGCTCAGACTGGCCCTCCAGCCCAGCTCGGTGGCTGCCTTGGCCGGATCGGCCCAGGTCTCGGCGACGTCTCCGGGGCGACGGCCCACGATCTGGTACGGCACTTTGACCCGGGCGGCTCGCTCGAAGGCGGCGATCAGCTCGAGAACGCTGGTTCCCCGCCCCGTGCCCAGATTCCACACGTGCAGACCCGGGTCGGTGGCCAGTCGGTCGAGTGCCGCCAGATGGCCCTTGGCCAGGTCCACCACGTGGATGTAGTCCCTGACGCCCGTGCCATCCGGCGTTGGATAGTCGTTGCCGTAGACGCTGAGTTGGGGGAGCTTCTCGGCGGCGACCTGCGAGATGTAGGGCATGAGGTTGTTGGGGATGTCGTTGGGGTCCTCGCCGATCACGCCGCTGGCGTGAGCGCCCACCGGGTTGAAGTACCGGAGCAAGGCGACATTCCAGCGGGGATCGGCCTGGTGGATATCGGCGAGGATCTGTTCGATCATCAGTTTGGTCCACCCGTACGGGTTGGTGGGAGGTTTGGTGGGCATCGCTTCGGTCACCGGGACGGTGTCGGGTTCGCCGTACACCGTCGCAGATGAGCTGAACACGACGGTGCGCACGTCGTGGCGGTCCAGCACGCGGAGCAACGTCGTGGAGCCCGCCACGTTGCAGTCGTAGTACCGGAGGGGCTGCGCCACGCTCTCGCCCACCGCTTTGAGGCCGGCGAAGTGGATGCAGGCGTCGAAGCCGGCCCCGGCGATCACGGACTCGAGTCGGTCCTCGTGGCGGATGTCGGCGACCTGGAAATCGGGGGTGAGTCCGGTGATCTCGCCGATCCGTCCCAACACCGACTCCTTGGAGTTGGTGAGGTTGTCGATGATCACCACTTCGTGGCCGGCCAGGATCAACTCGACCACGGTGTGACTTCCGATGTATCCGGTTCCCCCGGTGACCAGCACGCGCATGCGAAGAGCTTACGGCGTGGCAAGATGGGGTCCATCAATACCTGCCGGGGGCGGTCTCCGGTTGTCGGCAACGATCATCGGCCGGCAACCGCCACCACGGCGGCACGCTCACGGCTGCACTCGGGGGAACCCGGGGCGGAACGGGACGGGGGTTTCGATGCGCACACATGCCAGAACTGCTCTCTTGCCACTTGCCATGGTGTTCATGGCACTGCTACCGGCGACAGCGCTCGCCAACCACGACATCGTGGTCGACTTCGAAGACGTGGGAGAGATTCCCGAAGGAGGAACAGAGCCGATCGGGCCGTGGGACGGTTTCGTGGACGCTCGCGACGACGCCAACCGGACCCAGCTGATTCGGGGCTACGTCAGGGACGGCGTGCGTGTGACGATTCCGGCCTACACCCACCGGGGCACCGGGGGCATCCTCCGGATGGATCCGAACACCGACGAGGGATGGTTCCGCTACTACCTGCGTCTCGATCAGTGGAACGCCACCTCCTCGGGCAAACTGCCGGGCCTGTCGGGGCTCTACTCGTCCTCGGGGCGTGGGTGCATCCCCTCGAGCGAGGCGTCTCCGGGCTGGTCGGCGCGAACGATGTTCGACGCCACCGGCGCCGAAGGGGCGGCACCCGGAGAGGTGCGGCTCGGGACGTACCTGTACCACCTGGACCAGAGCGGAACCTGTGGTGATCAGATCCTGTGGCAGCCGGGGATCATCCAACAGGACCGCTGGCACTGCGTCGAGGGCCACGTCCGGATGAACACCCCCGGCCAGAACGATGGTGAGGTCAACGCCTGGATCGACCTGGTCCCCACCCTGCGCTGGCCCGACGTGGCGTTCCGGAGAGTCGGCGAAGAGGGCATTGGAGTCCGGCACCTGTGGGCCAACATCTACTTCGGTGGGTCGGTCGTGAACCCGACCGATCTGCAGGCCTCGATCGACGAAATCGAGTTCTCCCACACCGGTCGGATCGGTTGTATCGATCCCTTCACCGACGACAACACTTCCGTTCACGAACCGGATCTCGACGAGCTGTACGCCCGCGGGGTGCTGCTCGGGTGTGGCGACCGACTGGCGTGTCCACGGGCCGCCATGACGCGGGGTGAGATGGCGGCGCTGCTGGTGCGTGCGCTGAGGCTGCCGGCCGGGCCGGCAGTGTTCTCCGACGTGGCGGGCCACTTCGCCGAACGCGAGATCGGAGCGCTCGCCGCGGCCGGTATCACGCGAGGATGCACCTCCAGCCGGTTCTGTCCCGACGAACCGGTGACCCGTGGCCAGATGGCCGCATTCCTCACCCGAGCCTTCGCGCTGACTCCCGGTGAGAACGCCTTCTCCGACGACGACGGGCACTGGGCTGAGGCGTCGATCGACGCCTTGGCCGCCAGCGGCATCACCAAAGGCTGCAACGCCGGCGCCTATTGCCCGGATGCGCCGGTCACGAGAGACCAGATGGCGACGTTCCTGCGCAGGGCGCTGGGATTCGAGCTTCCGCCGGCAACGGTGGGCTACGCCTCCGATGAGCGGCTCGGGATCCTGGTCGAGGGCGGATTTGGGGACGACACCGGAGAACCGGCCCCGGTTCTCGATTGACGGGAACCCACACCCGGACCGGCGTCGTTGTGTATGGAGTGAAGCCCCTCATCGTTGCCCTGGCAGTCATGCTCGCCGTCTCGGTGGCCAGCCTGCCGGCGGGCGCCGGGGTCGTGGTCGAGGACTTCGGGACGATCGATGGCGATTCCGCCACTCCCGGATACCGTGGCGCAGGCCTGGAAGTGGTGATACCCCGGGGGTCGCATTGGGGACTCGGAACCTTCCAACCCGTTCCGGGCGTCGTCGACGAGGCGTGGTTCCGGTACATGGTGGTGTTCGACCGGTGGGCGCCGAGTCAGTCGGGGAAGCTCCCGGGCTTGGCATCCCTGCGAAGTGCTTCGGCGCGCGGATGTGTGCCCGCCACCGCCGCCCGCCCCGGATGGTCGGCACGCATGATGTACCGGCCGGTCGGGGCGTCGGGGGCCGCCGCAGACGCCAGTCGTGTCGGTTACTACGTCTATCACCTCGACCAACCGAACGACTGTGGCGAGATCATGGAGTGGAACGACGTCGGGGTGCTCGGCCCCGGATCGTGGCACTGCATCGAGGGCCAGGTTCGACTGAATCGACCGGGTCGTTCCGATGGTCTGCTTCGGGGCTGGGTCGACGGTACCGAGGCGTTCTCGAGGGATGGTCTCCGATTCCGGGACAGCGACCGGGTCGGCGTCGACGACCTGTGGCTGAATGTCTTCTCGGGCGGTAAGTCGCCGTCCCCCGAGCGGCTCGACCTCCGGCTCGATGAGGTCGTCGTCTCGACCACCGGTCCGGTGGGGTGTCCCGACGCCTTCGACGACGACGTGGCCGACCCCAACCAGGCAGCCTTCAATCGACTCGATGCATTGGGAGTGTTCCCGGCCTGTGGCCCCAACCTCGCCTGTCCAACCGATGCCATGTCCCGGGCTGAGTTCGTGTCGATGCTGGTCGGCGCAACCGGTATCGCCGAGGGGGGACCCGATGCGTTCGCGGACGACGCCGAACACCGCTTCGAGGGCTCCATCGACGCCGCCGCCGAACGGGGGCTGACCGCAGGTTGTGGCCCCGATCGGTTCTGCCCGGACGATCCCATGAGCCGCGGCGCAGCCGCCATCATGATCGTCCGGGCCTTCGATCTCCCAGCCGTCAGCAATTCGGTGTTCGACGATGTCGATGACCCGACAACGGCACAGGCGTCATCGGCCCTCGCCTCCGCCCTGGTGGCGGGCGGTTGTGGGGAGGGTTCGTTCTGTCCGGACGCCGAACTCACCCGTTCCCAGGCCGCGGCGATGTTGGCGGCGGCCGTGGCGCAGGGACGGATCGAGGCCGATCCGCGGGGACGGGCCATCCGCCCTTCGATCGAGGACGTCGTTGCTCGTGAGCGACCGAAGCCACGCCAGCCCTCCTGACGGGCCGCAGCTCACCAGTAGGTGTCGGACAGCACAGCAAACCCGGGAAGGCGACTTCCGCAATCGGGCCGAAGTTCACAAGCGGCTCTCGGCGGGGACGGGTTCTAGCTGCCTGCTCCCAGGCCCGCCTCGATACGCTCGGCGGCGTCGTCGAGCTGGTCCCGCGTGATCGACCGGGCGGCATTGGCGAAGTCGAGGTCCTCGACGCCCCACATCGGGACGACGTGGATGTGGAGGTGGGGAACTTCGAGCCCGGCGATCATCAGGCCCACCCGCTCCGGTTGCCAGGCGGCGTCGATCGCCCGTCCGATCCGCTGGGCAACGGAGAACAGATGGTCACGGAGGTCATCGGGGCAGTCGAGCCAATGGTCGATCTCCCGGCGGGGCACCACCAGGGTGTGTCCCGGGCTGAGAGGATTGATGGACAGGAACGCGACGCAGCGATCATCGGTCCAGACGAACGTACCCGGCAGGTCCCCGTCGATGATCCGCGTGAAGATGGTGGGCATCGATCGAGGTTAGACGACGCTCAACCGTGACCGTCGACCGCTTCCAGCACCTGCGTCAGTCGGTCGAGGCGTTCCAATGTGGCCGTCATCGCGATCCGGTTCCGTTCGGGGAAACCGGCCCGCTCGATGGCGCCCGGAGAACGGGCGCCGGACCAGTCGAAGGTCTCGACCACACACGTCCCCCCATCATGGGGGCGCAGCTGGTAGCGCCACACGTGGCCGCCGAAATGGCGCCAGGCGATACGTCTTCCCTCCTCGAACTCGACCACGGTGTTGGTTACCCGGTAGGGCAGAGCGAGGCGCATGCTCATACGGAACCGCGAGCCGAACTCGAGCCGCTCGGGGCCTCGGGCCGCCGAGCGAACCGTCCCGCTGCCGTCGAAGGCGCTGTGCATGGACGGCCGCGCCAGAATGTCGAAGATCGATGCCGCCGGTGCCGGGAGGTAGCGCTCCACGGAGATGTTTCTCATATCTCGGATACGGAGCGGGCGCCCACCCGGATGACCTTCATCGGCTCGTGGCGCGCTCGGGAGGGCGACCGTGGGTCCTACCATCGTCCCCGATGAGCGTGCAGCAGATCGGTGGAGTCACCCGCATCGAATACCGCGGTCGAGCGGATCAGGTCCGGTTGGCCACGTTCATGCCCCGATTCCCCAAGTCGATCCCGTTCCAGCGGAGCGGGGACGATCTCTGGCAACTCGATCTGGACCTCCCGTCCGATGCCCGCATCGAGTACCTCATCGAGGTCGAGCTCAACGGTCACAGACACGAGCTCCGCGATCCCGACAACCCGGATACCGCTCCGAACCCCTTCGGCGTGAACACGGTGGCGACCGGACCCGGGTACCACTCGCCCCCCTGGCGGCTGGCAGGGCTTCCGGTCGGGTCCCTCACCGAGATCCGGGTGGCCAGCCTGGCCTACGGCGGCCGCCGCCACCACCACCTCTACACACCACCGGGGTACACCGCCGACAGTGCCCTGCCGCTCCTCGTCGCCCACGACGGGTCGGACTACCTCCGCTACGCCGGCCTCGGGCACTGCCTCGAGTGGATGGCGACCACCGGCCGAATCGCCCCGAGACGCATCCTGCTGCTGGAGCCCCGAGCCCGCCACGACGAGTACATCGGGTCGCATCGACAAACCGCGCATGTCGTCGAGGAGGTGGTGCCGCACGTTCGCCGACGTGTCAACGTGCGGGGCCCGGTGGGGTTGATGGGTGCCAGCCTGGGGGCGGTGGCGGCCTGGCAGGTCGCCGATGAGGCGCCGGACGCCTTCTACGGGCTCTTCCTCCAGTCCGGTACGTTCGCCTTCGACCCTCACCATGAGCTCACCCCGGCCATGCAGCAGTCGATCGCCTCGTTCGTCGAGCGAGCGGAGAACCGTCGTCTTCCGATGAAGGTGGCGGTGACGTGCGGCCGGTACGAGAGCCTCATCGACTGGAACCGCAGGGTGGCCGGATCGTTGTCGGCGGCCGGGACCACGGTGGCGCTGGAGGAGTCGTGGGCGGGCCACGACTGGGGCGCCTGGGCCGACCGCCTCGTCTTCGGGTTGTCGTTCCTCTACGGCCACGCACAACCATGAGGTCCATGCCGTCCCCGGGGCGGCGTCGGCAGTAGGCTCGCGCCCCACCATGGTGGATGCAACCCGTCTCATCGGCCTGTCCCTCGGGGCCGACCTGTGCTGGCCCGTCTACTACGAGGACATCCTCGCCGCACTCGACCCAGTGGTCCGCATCGGTGGTGAGACCGTGCGCTTCGATGTCGAGCGGGTGACGATCGAGCCGTTCGACCTGGCCCAGCCCGTGCGCTACGACGTGCTGCTGGATCGCCTCACCCCCTGGTACCACACCAGCCGCGAGTGGATCAAGAAGGCGATCGTCCAGAACGACCTGTATGTGCTCAACAACACCTTCACGCTGCAGTCGATGGAGAAGCACACCTCGTACGCAGCCATGCTGAGGCTGGGTCTGCCGGTGCCGAAGACCTACCTGCTGCCTCCCAAGGAGTACGCGTCCCAGCCCGATCTCCACATGACCCTCGGCTCCTATGCCAGGATGTTCGACTTGAGCGAGGTGGGAGACGCCGTGGGGTATCCCGCCTACCTGAAACCCTACGACGGTGGCGCCTGGCGCGGGGTCTCACGGGTCGAGGATCACCACGAGCTGCAGCGGGCATACGACGGGTCGGGCAGCGAGATCATGCACCTACAGGAGGCGATCGAGCCGTTCGACCTGTTCGTGCGGACGTTGGCGGTGGGACCACAGGTCAACGTGATGAAGTACGACCCTTCCGCCCCCATCCACGACCGCTACAAGGTGGAGTTCGGCTTCGTCACTGCCGCGGAGGAGTCACTGCTGGCGGACATGGCGCTCACCATCAACACGTTCTTCGGCTGGGACTTCAACTCGTGCGAGGCGCTCCGCCGGGACGGGGTGTTCCACCCGATCGACTTCGCAAACGCCAACCCCGACAGTCAGGTCACCAGCCTCCACTACCACATTCCGTGGTTGGTGAAGGCGAAGATCCGCTGGTCGCTCTACGTGGCCGCAACCCGCCGACGGATGCGCCATCACCCGGATTGGACCCCGTTCTTCCTGGTGGCCGACACCGATATGACATACCGGGAGAAGCTCACCGCCTACGCCGAGATCGCCCACGACCGCTATGAGACCGAGCGGTTCTGGGACTTCTGTGACAAGAACCTCGAGCACCTCGACGAGGTGGCCTGGGAGTACTTCGGAACGATGCGGGCCAAGGAGGCCGTACGGAGGAAGGTGGCCGTGATGTTCCCGGAGCACGAGGTGGAGCGCTTCACCGAACACTTCTGGGGTCTCATCCAGTTCTGGCGTCATACCGAGCGCGACCGACTCGACGGTCCCACCGAGCCATGACGATCTCGGAACGCTGGTTCAGTCCGCGGCTGGGCTGTGACATCACACTCACCCGCTGGGGCGAGATCGGCGTGCCGGTGCTGCTGTTCCCGACCGCAGGCGGTGACGCCGGCGAGGCGGAACGGATGGGGTTGATCGGCAGTCTCGATCTGCTGATGGCCGATGGGCGAATCAAGGTGTACTCGGTGGATTCGGTGGCCGGTCGTAGCTGGCTCGAACGGGATGACACGCTCCACTCTGCCTGGCTGCAGAGTCAGTTCGACGCCGCCATCCGCTGGGAGGTGGTTCCAGCCATCCGTGCCGACTGCCGGTCGGAGACGATCGAGATCGTGACTGCCGGTGCCTCGTTCGGTGCCTTCAACGCAGTCGAGGTGTTGTGCCGGCACCCCGACGTGTTCCGGGCGGCGGTTGGCATGAGTGGAACCTACGACCTCTCCCCCTGGCTCGGTGGCGCCAGCTCCGACGACTTCTACTTCTCGTCGCCGCTTCACTATCTCCCCCACCTTGGAGACGGTCCCCAGCTCGATCGACTCCGGTCGCGTTCGGTGATCCTCGCCACCGGCACCGGTGATCACGAATGCCCCGGCGAGTCGTGGTGGATGGCCGAGGTGCTGGGAACGAAAGGTGTCCCCAACCGGGTCGACTTCTGGGAAGGCTGGCCCCACGATTGGCCGACATGGCACCACATGCTGCCCGGGTATCTGCATGAGGTGGTGTGAGAGAGCTACGAGCTACGAGCCACGAGCCACGAGCCACGAGCCACGAGCTTCGAGCTACGAGCTACGAGCTACGAGCTACGAGCCAACGCAACACCTCGAAGCGCTGCCGGCCGGCAGCTGGTCGCTGGGTAGCTCCCTCGTGGCTCGCAGACCAACTACCGTCACGGTTGGTGCGTGATTGGATCAGTCAGGAAGCGGATCGTTCGAAGGCAGCCGTCCTCGAGGAGGTGCGGGGTTGTTTCGAGGACTCCCCCCGCAGGCTCGCCGCCTTCGAGGCGCGATTCGACCTGGAGTACGAGCGGATTTTTCGGCTCATGCACTCGCTCTACGGGTGGCGCTGGGATTTCTCGTGGCGGCTCATCGAACTGGTTCGGGTAGCCGCCACCGCAGCCGCCGACCGACCGAAGTGGCTACGTCGCCGCGACGAGACGATGGCAGGGGCGCGCTGGATGAACGACCCGGCCACGGTGTGGGCCATGACCTACACCGAGCGCTTCGCCGGCACGGTGGCCGGTATCTCGGAACGAGTGGAGCACCTCAAGGGTCTCGGGGTCACCCATCTCCACCTGATGCCGCCCTATGCGGTGCCGGACGGTCCCAACGACGGCGGCTATGCGGTTTCGAGCTACCGGTGGCTCCGCCCCGAGCTTGGCGACATGTCCGAACTCAAGTCGCTCGCCCGCAGCCTGGATGACCAGGGGATGTCGCTGGTGCTCGACTTCGTCGCCAATCACACCGCCCACGATCACCCCTGGGCGGAGGCTGCCAAGCGGGGCGAGGCGCCCTACGACCGGTTCTACTTCATCTTCGACGACCGTGCCGAAGTGGCGGGTTATGCGCCCCACCTGAGAGAGATCTTCCCCGACCGGGTTGGCGATGCCTTCACGTGGTGCCCCGACGCCGAAGGATCCCACGGTGGCAAGTGGGTGTGGACTACTTTTTATCCCTTCCAATGGGATCTGGATTACCGCAACCCGGCCGTGCTCGTGGCGATGTCCCGGGAGTTGCTCCACATCGCCAACCTCGGAGCGTCGGTCATCCGGATGGACGCCACCCCGTTCCTGTGGAAGCGGGAGGGCACCAGCTGCGAGAACCTCCCCGAGGCACACGTCGTGCTCCAGCTCATGAACGCGGTGGCGGCGCTGACGGCGCCATCGGTGCGGTTCCTGTCCGAGGCGATCGTCCATCCCGATGATGTGCATCGTTTCGTCCGGCCCGATGAGTGTGCCCTCGGTTACAACCCCCTGGTGATGTCACTGATATGGGAGGCCATGGCCACCAGGGAGGCTGGAATGCTGGCGGCAGCTCTGGAACAACGGTTGGAGCTTCCTCCGGGCTGTCAGTGGATCACCTACATCCGGAGCCACGACGACATCGGTTGGGGCTTCGCCGACGAGGACGCAGCTGCGCTGGGGATCGATCCTGTCGGTCACCGGCGCTTCCTCAACGAGTTCTACGCCGGAATCCATGAGGGTTCGTTCGCCCGTGGCGCCTTCTTCCAGGCCAACCCCCGAACCGGCGATGCCCGCATCTCGGGAACGCTCGCATCCCTTGCCGGTCTGGAAGCTGCCGTCGAATCGGCCGATCCCGACGAGATCGAGATGGCCGTCAAACGGATCATCGCCATCCAGACCCTGGCCTTCACCACGGTTGGCATTCCCATGCTGTACCTGGGCGACGAGGTCGGGACCACCAATGATCACCGGTTCGGCGACGACACCGATCATGCGGGCGACAACCGGTGGATGCACCGACCCCGGTTCGACGCAGCTGCCGTCGCCGAGGCCGTTGCCGACCCTTCCTCGCCGGGAGGGCGGATCCTTGCGGCGGTGCGGCGGCTCTCGGCGTTTCGCTCGTCGCACGCAGCTCTGGGCGGGGGGACACCCCGCCTGCTCGATGCCGGGCATCCCGCCGTGGCGGCATTCACCCGAGCCGGCGGAGGCGAGATGTTGCTGGTGGCGGTGAACGTCAGCGACTTCACCGTCGAGGTCGACATCGACTCAGGTGGATGGCCGTGGGTCGATGTCGAAGAGGGGACCGGTGTTGTGCTGCGCGGATCGCTCGCCCCGTACGGCGTCGTGATGGCGGAGGCACCCAGTCCCGGGCACGCCGAGCCGTTCGCCCCGGGAGAAGTTGGCTGAGGCCCGCCCGGGCTGACCCGGGGCGACCGCCGTCAGGCGTCGAAGGTGAGCTGGTGGGGGTCTTCGGGACGCACGAAACGTTTGACCCCGGTCCACATCAGGTCGTCCATGAAGGCCCAGCTGCGCCGATGAAGGGTGGAGGGTCCCCACCCATGAAGGGCGGCCTTGTGGACCGGACAGGGGTAGCCCTTGTTGGCCTCGAAGTTGTAGAGCGGATGATGGGCCGCCTCGGACCGCATGATCCGATCCCTCGTCACCTTGGCGAGGATCGAGGCGGCTGCGATCGACAGCGAGGATCGGTCCCCCCGCACGATCTTGGTGGTGTTGCCACCCCCCACGAAGTCCCAGTTGCCGTCCAGGAGCACGTGATCGGGCCGGATCGCCAGTCCGTCGATGGCACGACGGGCGGCCAGCCGCTGTGCGTCCGACATTCCCAGCTCGTCGCATTCCTCGGCGGAGGCGTGCCCCACCGACCACGTCAGACACCACCCGGCGATCCGGTCGAACATCGCCTCGCGTTCGGGCTCGGTGAGCTGTTTGGAGTCTCGGATCTTGTACACCCGCCGGTCGACCGGCACGACGGCCGCCCCGATGGTGAGCGGACCCGCCCAGGACCCGCGTCCGACCTCGTCGATACCCACCACGTGGATCTTGCCGGCTGCGTGCAACGAGCGCTCCACCGCCAGCCCCGGGCTTGCGCCGCGCAGGGCTGGGCGAAGTCGACGTACCGTGTCGGTGGCCATGGCCGCTCAGACTAGAGGCGGGCAGACGCCTTCGAGTCTCGGTCTCTCAGTTGAGCGACGGATCGGGCGGGTAGGTCGAGAGCAGGGTGAGATGACCGCCCTGGCGGCGCAGCACCCGCGCCCACAGTCCCCCGGGGTCGGCGGTGAACACATCTCCCGGTTCGGCAACCACCACGATCCAGGCGCCTTCCGCCAGCTCGCCCTCCAACTGCCCCTCTCCCCAGCCGGAGTAGCCTGAGAAGACCCGGAGCAGGGCGCCCTCGTCCGCCTGGTTGACGTCGGCGAGGCCGACACCCTGGAGGGCGGTGGGGCGAACCGGTGCCTGGGTGGACTCGAGGGCGATGGCGATCTCGGGTTCCACCGGCCCGCCGACGAACACCATGTATGGTTCGATCACAGCCCCAGCCAGCCAGGGCAGATGATCGTGCACCGCCGAATCTGATGGGCGGTTGAGCACCAGGCCCAGTGCGCCCTCGTCGTCGTGTTGCAGCATGAACACGACGGTGCGATCGAAGTTCGGATCGCCCAGCATCGTCGACGCCACCAGAAGTCGGCCGGCCAGGCTCATGTCGCACTCCCCGGTATGGTCACGAGCCCATTATCGCTCGGATGCCGGCGACAGTCCCGCCGGCGCGCTCGGTAGGGTGATGATCATGGTGATCCCCCACGTGGTGCTCCACGACCATCTCGACGGAGGGCTCAGGCCCGGGACCGTTCTTGAACTCGCCGATACCATCGGGCTCGAGCTGCCGAGGTCCGACGCCGCATCCCTCGGATCGTGGTTCGACCAGCGAACCAGCGGTTCCCTGGAAGGGTACCTGGCGGCGTTTCGCTACACGGTGGGTGTCATGCAGGATGCCGACTCGATTCGGAGGGTGGCGGTGGAGGCGGTCGAGGATTTGGCCGCCGACGGTGCCGTCCACATCGAGAGCCGGTTCGCGCCGCTGCTCCACACCGCCGGAGGGCTGGCAGCGGAGGGTGTGATGGAGGCGGTGCTCGACGGCTTCGCCTCGGCGGGCGCCGCTGCCGGAGTGTCGTGGGGTGTCATCGTCGACGCCATTCGCTCCCATGCAGACAGCGCGACAGCCGCCGATCTCGCCATCCGCTACCGCGATGCCGGCGTGGTGGCCTTCGACCTGTCCGGACCCGAAGCGGGGTACCCCCCGGATGCGCATCTGCCTGCCATCCGTCGCATCCGGGAGTACGGGCTGGCGCTGACACTGCACGCTGGCGAGGCGGCCGGGTTGCACAGCCTGGCGCTGGCGGTCAATCGGTGTGGCGCCGACCGCATCGGGCACGGGATCGAGGTGGCGGACGACATCAGGACCGGTCCCGACGGGCAGCGGACGTTGGGGGCCGTCGCCAGTGTGGTCCGGGACCGGCGGATTCCGCTCGAGGTCTGCCCCATGTCGAATCTGGCGACCAAGGGATGGACGGAGCAGCAACACCCGCTGCCCGAACTTGTGCGGGACGGGTTCACGGTGACGCTGAACACCGACAACCGGCTCATGAGTGCCACCACCATGTCCCGAGAGCACAACTTCGCCCTGTCCAGGGGCCTCGATATCGACGATCTCGCCCGGATGGGTCGTCAGTCGCTGGCGGCGGCGTTCTGTCCGGAGCCGACCAGACGGCTGCTGTGGGAGGGGCGGATCGGTCCGGGCCTGGCGGCGGAAGGAGCGACGGTCAACCTCCGATGGTGAGGTGACGGTCGAGCCAGGCGATGATCTCGGCCACCACCTGCGGTCCTTCCGGCTCGTTCATGGTCTCGTGGCGCAGCTTGGGGTACAGGCGACGCTCCACCGTGGGTAGGGCGGCGAGCACCGCCGAAGCGGAGGCAGGCACGATCGTGTCGGCCCCACCGTGGATGACGAGAGTGGGGACGGCGAGGGCCCCGAGGTTGGCGTTGACCCGATCCATCGCCGAGAACAGCTCGGCGCCGAGCCGGGTGGTCGACTTGGTGAGCACGAGCGGATCGGAGAAGTACGCCTCGGCGACCGCAGGGTCACGGCTGAGCTGGTCCCCCGATAGCCCGTTCGGAACGCTGACCTTGGGGGTCAGCGACGCAGCCACCCCGGCGACGGAACGCTGCCATGCCTTGCCGCCCGACAGGCCCGGCGAGCTGAGGATGAGCAGATCCGGAGCAGGGCGGGCGGACAGGGCGTATTCGAGGGCGATCAGGC
This sequence comes from Acidimicrobiia bacterium, assembly GCA_050329955.1. GTDB lineage: Bacteria > Actinomycetota > Acidimicrobiia > Spongiisociales > ZC4RG35 > JAOUGY01. The sequence goes on from JBHJOH010000017.1 coordinate 30,321, forward strand.
CTCCCATCGAGTGCCCCATCAGGATCCTGGGGAGCCCACCGCCGAGTTCGACGAGGTGCGACTCGACCTGATCGAGGTAGACCGGCCACGACTCGATGTCTCCCCGGACGCCCCCTGACGCCCCGAATCCGACCAGGTCGAAGGACGTGATCCGCAACCCTGCGTCGGCGAGAAGGCGGCCGGTGCGTTCGTAGCGGCCGGAGTGTTCGCCGAGCCCGTGAACCAGCACCATCTCGGCCCTGGCATCGGTCCCGGGTTCCCATACCCTGACCAGCTCCGACACGCCGTGGCTGGTGGTTGCGGGCCGTGCGACGCTGGTCACCATGTCGAGATCCTTCCGGGAGGCTGTCCCGCCAAGTGTACGACGGGACCTCGGGA
>JBHJOH010000018.1:0-35334 GCA_050329955.1 Acidimicrobiia bacterium
GTCTCGACCGGTTGGACCACGACCGATCGACTGGTGATCCGCGGCGGGTCCGCCGGCGGTCTGCTCATGGGAGCGGTCACCACCATGCGTCCCGAGCTGTTCAAGGCGGTGGTGGCCGAAGTGCCGTTCGTGGATGTCATCAACACGATGCTCGACGAGACCATCCCGCTCACCGTGATCGAGTGGGAAGAGTGGGGAAACCCGAACCAGGAGGCGGACTACCGCTGGATGCTCGCCTACTCCCCCTACGACAACACCGCCGACGTCGAGTATCCGGCGATGCTGGTCACCGCCGGGCTCAACGACCCCCGGGTGGCGTATTGGGAGCCTGCCAAGTGGGTGGCCAGGATGCGGGCCGTGGCGCGGCATCGGGGGCCGCTGCTGCTCAAGACCGAGATGGGTGCCGGCCACGCCGGGCCATCCGGCCGCTACAACGCCTGGAAGGACGAGGCGTTCCTGCTGGCGTTCACACTGGAACAGATGGCCCTGGTGTGAGCGGGGATCTGTGTGCACCCGAGGACGCTGAACGCCCGCACGTGCACACAGCCCCGGGCCGCACGGGCGGGATCTGTGTGCACCCGAGGACGGAAAGCGCCCGCACGTGCACACAGCCCTGGGCCGCACGGGGGCCGGGGAGGGCAAACGGTCGGCTTGAATACGCCCATGACCGGCGACCCCGACGACCTCAAGCCGTTGCCGCCGTACCGCTGGGTGGGGATGGTCACGCTTGGTGTCTACGTGCTCACGGGCTTTTTCCCCTACATCGTCTCGGGGCTGTTGATACCGATCGCAGCCCTCATCCTCCTCATGGCGTGCTGGGGCTTCGGACTGGCGATCACGGCTCGACTGGCACTCCGAAAGCCCTTGCTCAGTCTGTTCGCCATCCCGGCGATCCTCTTGTTCTGGTGGGGATACGTGACGGCAGGCTCCGCTCTGTTCGGATGGACCGTGTGACCGATCGGCTGGGCGGATCGACCCGTTCACCCCTTCATGGGCTCATGCAAGTGGAGCGGCACTGCTAGACAGAGACCCGTGGAAGACGACAACCGGCCTGTGCCCCCGCCCCCGCCTCCTCCCCCGCCCTCTGCGGTGCCGGCCGGGCCCACGTCCGGGAGGCTGTCGTTCGGGCAATTCCTCGGTCGGGCTCTCACGGTCGCCGTCCTCGCCCCGTTAAGCCTGATCGTGGTTCCGGTGGCGTTCCTGATGCTGTTGGGCGTCGCGCTCACGGCCGCCGCCACCGCCCCGCTCGACGATCCGCTGCTGGCGGCCGTCTCGATCGGAGGTGAACCGCTGGCGGACGACTGGGTGTTGGTGGTCCCGGTGGAGGGACCGATCCTCGCCAACGGCGGAGGACTGGGTCCGTTCGGTGGAATGGTTGCGGGCGGCGATGAACTGAAGCGGCTCCTCACCGACGCCGCCATCGACGACCGGGTGCAGGCGGTTGTGCTGGAGGTGAACACGCCGGGCGGTTCGATCACCGGGTCGATCTCGATCACCGACGGGGTTCGTGCCGTTCAGGCAGCCGGCAAGCCGGTGGTCGTCTACGTCTCCGAGCTGTCGGCCTCCGGTGGCATGTGGGCGATGGCCCCGGCCGACACCATCGTGGCCAGTCCCGGTGCCCTGGTGGGCTCGATCGGGGTGATCTTCGGGCCGCTCCGAACGTACACCGACGTAATCGCCATCGACGACGGCCTCCTCGGCGGAGGCGTGCAGACCACCGGCGGGGTGGACGAATTCTATGTGACGGCCGGAACCGGCAAGGATCTCGGCAACCCGTTCCGCCCCCTCACACAGGACGAGGAGGCCTCCCTCCAGGAGGCGACGGACCGGTTCTACGAACTCTTCGTCGGCCACGTCGCAACCAACAGGGACATACCCGAGGAGGTGGTCCGTCAGGAGCTGGGCGCCTTCATCTTCGAGGCGAGCAAGGCCATGGAGCTGGGGCTGGTGGACCGGTTGGGGAGTCGTGACGACGCCTGGGCACAAGCGGCGGAATCGGCCGGGCTGGCCGAGTACGACATCCGTCTCGCCGCCCCATCCGATCCGGTGTTCACTCTGCTCGGCTTCCGCATGCCGTGGGATTCGGAGGAGGCGGCCGACGTGTCGGGTCTCTGCGGCTCCACCGCCCGAGCCTTCGCCTTCCACGGCGACCTCGGATCGTTCTGCGCAGCGGCGCGCTGACCAACGCCGGGGGGCGGGCTGACGCCGGCCGACAATCCCTAGAGTCGCCCACATGACGAGGAGGCACGGATGAAAGCCCAGGTGGTGCACGAACTCGGGGGCGTGGAGTCGCTCCGCTACGAAGAGACGGCCGACCCCGTCACCGGGCCGAGCGAGGTTCGAATCGGTGTCGAGGCGGTCGGGATCAACTTCCCCGATCTGCTCGTCATCCAGGGGCTCTACCAGTTCCGCCCGGACCTGCCGTTCTCGCCCGGGGCCGAGGCGGCCGGAACGGTGCTGGAGGTGGGTGGCGAGGTGTCGGCAGTGGCGCCTGGCGACCGGGTGATCGGATTCTCATCGCATGGGGCGATGGCCGAACAGTTCGTGGTGCCGGAAGCGAACACATTCAGGATCCCCGACGCACTGACGTGGGAGAAGGCGGCTGCCGTCGCCATGACCTACGGCACCTCGTACCACGCCCTCGCCGACCGGGCCCGGCTCCGAGCCGGCGAGACCCTGCTGGTGACCGGCGCGGCCGGCGGCGTCGGCACCGCCGCGGTCCAATTGGGCAAGGCCATGGGCGCACGGGTGATCGCCGCCGTCGGAACCGACGCCAAAGCCGAACTGGTCCGATCGTTGGGCGCCGACGAGGCGATCGTCTACTCGAGCGAGCCGATGAAGGACCGGGTGAGAGAGCTCACCGGTGGCCGTGGCGCCGACGTCATCTATGAACCGGTCGGCGGAGATGTCTTCCTCGAAACGCTCAGGTGTGTGGCTTGGGAGGGACGAATCCTGGTGGTCGGGTTCGCCTCGGGCACCATCCCCCAGGCCCCCATGAACCTGCCCCTCCTCAAAGGCTGCTCCATCGTGGGTGTCTTCTGGGGCGACTTCGCCCGTCGTGACCCGGCGGCCAACCGGGCCAACTTCGACCAGATCTTCCGAATGGCGGTCGAGGGCTCGATCGACCCCCACGTCTCGATGACGTTTCCCCTCGAGCGGGCGGGGGACGCGCTCAGCGCGCTGGCGGAGCGCACCGCCACCGGCAAAGTGGTATTGGTCAAATAGCTGCTGGTTGCTGGGTACCGGATCTGGCGTCGGTCAAAAACGCTAGCGTGCGAGTTCACGCCTGAGGGGAGTACCTCGACAGGCACCATCGTCAGCACGGGGACACGTCCCTCGGTGGTGCCGCCGGCCAGACCGGTGAGAGAGACCTCCGGCTCCGACTCTCGAGATACGGAGATACCTCATGTTGTTCGCACCCCCCGTTGGAGGCCCTCGATGGGCCTGATCGAGTTGCTCTTCTTCTTCGGGGGGCTGGCGCTGCTGGTGGTGGGCGCCGAGCTGCTGGTCAAGGGTGCCTCCCGCCTGGCCGCATCGTTCGGCATTTCGCCGTTGGTGATCGGGCTCACCGTGGTGGCGTTCGGCACCAGCTCCCCGGAACTGGCGGTCAGCGTCGGCTCGGCCTTCGCCGGTGACGCCGACATCGCCATCGGCAACGTGGTCGGCTCCAACATCTTCAACGTCCTCTTCATCCTGGGAATCTCGGCGCTGATCGTGCCGCTGGTGGTGAAGTCCCAGTTGGTTCGTTTTGACGTGCCGATCATGATCGGGGCGTCGGTTCTGCTGCTGGTACTCGGCTTCGATGGCGCCCTGGGCCGGTTCGATGGAACCCTGCTGTTCACTCTGATCCTGGTGTACGTGGTGGTTCTGATCCGCAAGAGCCGCCGGGAAACCATCGAGGCGACGGCGGACTTCGACCAGGAGTACGGACCGACGACGACACCGCTCCCCGTGAACCTGGCGTTCATCGCGGCCGGACTCGGGATGCTGGTGTTCGGCTCTGATCTGCTGCTCGAGGCAGCAGTGACGGCGGCCGAGGCGTTCGGGGTGAGCGAACTGGTGATCGGACTCACCCTGGTGGCGGCGGGCACCTCACTACCCGAGGTTGCCACCTCGATCATGGCCGCCATCCGCGGCGAACGCGACATCGCGGTCGGCAACGTGGTCGGCTCCAACATCTTCAACATCCTGGCGGTTCTGGGATTGAGTTCGATCGTGGCACCCAACGGCATCCCGGTCGCACAGAGCGCCATCGACTTCGACATCCCCTTCATGCTGGCGGTGGCCATCGCCTGCCTCCCCATCTTCCTCACCGGCCACCTCATCGCCCGCTGGGAAGGCGCTGTTTTCCTCGGCTACTACGTCGCCTACACCGTCTACCTGATCCTGCAGGCCTCCAAACATGACGCCCTCGAGCCCTACTCACAGGCGATGCTGCGGTTCGTGGTTCCCCTGACGGTCATCACGATCGTGGCGACGGTTCTGCAATCACGGCGGAGGGTGGCGGCGACCTGAGTGGCAAGGCGACCCCGCCACCAGCCGGCACCAGCCGTGACTAGTCCCACGTGGCGGGTTTTCGTTCATCCTCCGCCAACAACGACCCCGGGCCGATTCATGTGAAGACCGCAGCTCAGGAGGGTTTCACATGACAGAGCCATTGGGATCGACAATCGACGCCGCGCTGATGTGGGTCGAGGACCACCGTGTCACCGGCGCACTCGAGGTGGTGGGCGACCGATCGGCGGGCGCACTGTTCTTCCATGAGGGTCGGGCCTGCTTCGGGTTGCTGAATGGGGACTCGTGCGTTCCCGCCACCGGCGGCGGGATCGACCCGGAACTGTGGCTGCGGGCCCTGGAGTCTCCGGTGGCCGACATCGACTTCGCGGCGTCGCTCATGCTGGCCGGCGCCCCGGCCAGGCGGGTCGAGATTTTCGCCCACAATGCCATCGACAACACCGTCGGTATGCTCCGGAGGAACACAGGGGTTCGGGTCCGCTTCACCGAGCGGAGCAGTCCTTTCGGCACGATGTTCCGCTTCGAGCTCTCCCGGTGGATCGAACGGGGTGAGGCGGATCGTCCGAGCAGGACCCCGCTCGGCAACCTGCAACTCGTCTCCAGGAGCGCGTGATCCACACCGGATAGGGATCGCCCACATCGTCCGCTACAGTGCCGGCGCCCACGCCTGAGGGGAGTACCTCGACAGGCACCATCGTCAGTACGGGGACCGATCCCTCGGTGGTGCCGCCGGCCCAAACCGGTGAGAGAGACCTCCGGCTCCCACTGGAGATGACGGAGAAACAGATGTCGACGCCCGCTCACGAACTGGACGAACCCCGATGGGCTTGACTGAGATCCTCTTTTTCGTCGGTGGATTGGTGTTGCTGGTCGCCGGCGCCGAACTGTTGGTGAAAGGAGCTTCTCGACTGGCAGCGGCCTTCGGGATCTCACCGCTGGTGGTTGGCCTGACGGTGGTGGCTTTCGGTACCAGCGCACCCGAGCTGGCGGTCAGCGTCAGCTCGGCCGTCGCCGGTGACGCCGACATCGCCATCGGCAACGTGGTGGGCTCGAACATCGCCAACGTACTCCTCATCCTGGGTATCTCCGCTGTGATCATTCCACTGGTGGTGAAGTCGCAGCTGGTCCGTTTCGACGTGCCGGTGATGATCGGGGCCTCGGTGTTGCTGCTGATGGTCGGCTTCGACGGCGCCATCAGCAGGCTCGACGGAGTGCTGTTCTTCAGCCTCGTGATCATCTATGTGGTCGTGCTCATCCGCAAGAGCCGCCGTGAGACGGCCGAGGTGATGGCGGAGTTCGAAGCGGAGTACTCGAAAACATCGCCGTCGACGCCGGTCAACCTCGGACTGGTGGTGGCGGGTCTGGGCATGCTCGTTGTTGGTTCGAATCTGCTGGTCGACGCCGCCGTCACCGTGGCCGAGCGACTCGGCGTGAGCGAGCTGATCATCGGCCTCACGTTGGTGGCGATCGGCACATCCCTCCCCGAGGTCGCAACCTCGATCATGGCCGCCATCCGCGGCGAACGCGACATCGCAGTCGGCAACGTGGTCGGCTCCAACATCTTCAACATCCTCACCGTGCTCGGCCTGAGTTCGATCGTGGCACCCAACGGCATCCCGGTCGCACAGAGCGCCATCGACTTCGACATCCCCTTCATGCTGGCGGTGGCCATCGCCTGCCTACCCATCTTCGTCACCGGCCACCTCATCGCCCGCTGGGAAGGCGCTGTTTTCCTCGGCTACTACGTCGCCTACACCGTCTACCTGATCCTGCAAGCCTCCGAACACGATGCCCTCGAGCCCTACTCACAGGCCATGTTCCGATTCGTCGTTCCCCTCACGGTCATCACCATCGTGGCGACCGTCCTGCAATCACGGCGGAGGATCCCGGCGACTTGAATGAGGTCATGGATCTCGCCACCTTCGCCCGGGGTCTCCCCAAGGCCGAGCTGCACGTTCACATCGAGGGAACGCTGGAACCGGAGATGATGTCCGAACTGGCCGAGCGAAACGGCATGGCGCTGCCGTTCGTCGACGTGGAGGCGGTGAGGGCGGCCTACGGCTTCACCGACCTCCAGTCGTTCCTCGACATCTACTACGCAGGGGCGGCGGTGCTACGGAACGAGGCCGACTTCCACGACCTGATGGCCGCCTATCTGACCCGGGCACACGCCGACGGCGTGCGACGGGCGGAGGTGTTCTTCGACCCACAGACCCACACCGAGCGGGGTGTCGGCTTCGACGTGTTCATGAGCGGTTTCCTGGCCGCAATCGAAGAAGCCAGAACGGCAACAGGGATCTCCGTGGGCCTCATCATGTGCTTCCTACGACACCTCCCCGCCTCGGCGGCGGAGGAGACGTTCGTCCAGGCGGAGCCGTGGCTCAACCGAATGGTGGCGGTGGGCCTCGACAGTTCGGAGCGCGGGTTTCCGCCTGAACCCTTCGCGGGCGTCTTCGCCTCTGCCCGGTCGGCGGGCCTGCACGCGGTGGCGCATGCGGGCGAGGAGGGTCCACCGGCCCACATCGTGGCGTCGCTCGACCTGTTGGGATGCGAGCGGATCGACCACGGGGTGCGGGCCGAGGAGGACCCGGCGCTGATCGAGCGCCTCGCCCGCCAAGGCACACCGCTGACGGTGTGCCCGCTCTCCAATCTGGCATTGAAGGGCGTGGAACGGTTGGATGAACACAACCTGGCACGGCTGTTGGCCGCCGGGGTCACGGTGACCGTGAACTCCGACGACCCTGCCTACTTCGGCGGGTACATCGCCGACAACTACATCGCCGTCGCCCGGGCACTCGGTCTGGGCGAGACGGAGCTGGCACGGATCGCCCGCAACTCGCTCGAGGCCACCTTCGCTCCGGAAGTAGACAAGGCCCGCTGGGTCGCCGAGCTCGACGCTTTCCTGGCTGGATGAGCGGCGAGGATCGACACCATTGGATGAGGGCTGTGTGCACATGAGGGCGCTTTCCGTCCTCCGCTGCACACAACCGCAGCGGTGCCGCGAGGCCGTGTGCACACGAGGGCGCTTTCCGTCCTCCGATGCACACAACGGCAGCGGTCAGCCGTTGCCGTTCGCCAGCCACCGCGCCAGGGTCTCGGCACACGTGGCCACCTCGGAGACCGGTACGAACTCGTCGGCCGAGTGGGCCACCTTCACCGACCCGGGCCCGTACATCACAGTGGGGGTGTTGCCCTGGTTGATGAGCAACCGCATGTCGGCACCGTACGGCGCCCCGACCTTCCGGGCGGCGGTGCCGGTCACCGCCTGGTGAGCCGAGGCGATCCCCACGGCTAGCGGATGCTCCGGGTCGAGGGAACACGAGTCGAAACGGCCACCCCACGTCTCCAGACCGACCGGGAACCGGGCCAGCCACTCGTCGGACTCCCAGGCAGCTGTGATGGCTGCCCGGAGGTCGTCACCAGCCTGGTCGCAGTTCTGTCCGAGTCGGACCCCGTAGCGCCCGTCGGCTTCGACCGAGTCCATGACCGTCGACGCCCAGTTGCCACCTTCCACCTGGCCGATGATGGTGGGATAGGGAAGCCCGATCGCCCGCATGAACGGATCGGTCTCGGCTTCGTTCCGGGCCCGCTCGTCCTCGGCCAACGCCTGCATGAGGACCATCAGTTTGTCGAGCGCCGACACGCCCTCCAGCCTGGTCGAGGCATGAGCCGCCTTCCCCGGGACTCGAAGTGTGAACGTGATTGCGCCGGCATGGGCGACCACGATGTCGAGTCCGGTGGGCTCGGGGATGACCGCCATGTCGGCGGTGCAGCCGGCGCGTATCGCTGCGAGCGTCCCCGCCCCGCCGTCTTCTTCCGATGGCACCGCCACCACCACGATCTCGCCGCCGAGGTCGGCACCGGACTCGAGAGCCACCCGTACCGCCTCGATCATCGAGACGACACCCCCCTTCATGTCACAGGCCCCACGGCCATACAGGTTTCCGTCCAGCACAACTGGGTCGAAGGCGGGTGAGGTCCAGGTGTGCGGGTCCCCGGCGGGGACGACGTCGACGTGGCCCAGCAACATCCGCCGGGGGCCGGGGCGCCCGGTGTCGTAGCGCCCCACCACCACGATCAGGTCATGGCGAGGAACCTCGATCCCCGGGAAGTCCGGGTCCTGAGCCAGCTCCGAAGGGTCGGTCTCGATCCACGACACGTCCAGCGTCGCCTCCTCCATGAGCGTGGCCATGACCTCCTGGATACGCCGCTCACTCCCCGTGATCGACGGGATTGCGATGAGCTCGGAGAGATCCTCGACGATGCGATCAGGGTTGGCGCGCATGACCCCATTCAAGCTGAGGGACCGGAAGCAAGCTGCCAGCCACCAGCCAGAACGCGAGTCCCTCACCAGGAGTCGGGCGGCGCGCCCCCTCTGGCTCGTCGCTCGCTTACACCATTCCCAACGCTCTCGGCACGAACGGCACCATCGGCAGGTCGACCAGTTGTTGGTAGGGGAACCAGTGGCAGTCGACGGTGGAACCGTCCCGCTCGACGACACGAGGCGCTCCGTGGGCTTGCACCCGGAAGACGAACCGGACCGAGTGGAGGGCGGGGCGGCCGTTCCACGAGGGATGCACCTCGGTGTCGACCCCGAGCACGGATGTGACCCTCCCGTGCAGTCCGGTCTCCTCATAGAGCTCGCGGAGGACACCCTGCTCCGGCGGTTCCCTCCAATCGAGGCCTCCTCCGGGCAACGTCCATGCACCGGGGTTGGCATCGCCGCCCCACAGCTGGGTGAGGAGCACCGAGCCGGCATCGAGACAGATGGCGTAGGCGGCGTACCGGGTGGTCACAGGTGGTGCCGCACGTGCTCGAGCAGCGAGGTGGTGGACAAGGCGTGGAGCGTGGCGAGTGGATGCCAGGCGGCTGCGTCCACACTCCCGTCGATCTCCGTGACCCTCGGCTCCCCGCGCACTTCGACCCGGTAGACCGCCTGGATGATGTGATACTCGTCCTCGGGATCGTCGTAGGCGAAGGAGCGGACGGTGAGGAGCGGCCCGATCACCGGCTCGAGGCTGGTCTCCTCGTACATCTCCCGGACGAGGGTCTGGTGAGCCGACTCACCCCAGTCCATACCGCCACCGGGCAGGGTCCACTTGCCCACACCGCCCGGAACCCGATTGGAGATCCGAGCGAGCAGGATGTGGGACTCCGAGACGGCGAGCCCGTAGACCCCGAACCGGGTTCGTCTACTCATCCCCGGTGAATCGGCCGCGTCAGACAGGTCGGTCCACCGCTCCCGTTCCAGCAGATCTCGGCGCCACCGAACGTGTGCACCTCGATGCCCTGATCCTCGAGGAACCCCTGCGTCTGGGTGTTGCCTTCGACCATCGCCACCACACCGGGGCGGATGACCAACACGTTGCACGCCAGCGACGGCACCTCCTCGGGCGGGACGGCGATCATGAGGATGCGCATTGCCTCGAGCAGCCGGTACAACCCCGAGGGGAGGCGGGCCGGCTCCACCACCACGATCTCGTCGGTGATGGGAGAAATCACGCTGAGCAGGTGGAGGCACTCGTGCTCGCCGGCGTCATAGGCAACGTCGAACACATGGACCGTGCCGTCGAGCATGGGGACCAGCTGATCGATACCGGCCTGGTTGGTACGCAGGCTCCGCCCGATGCACACGATGTCGGGACGCAGCCAGAACACGTCCCCGCCGTCGACGGTTCCCGGTGCCTCGATCCTCCCCAGAACGGGGATGCCGTTGGCCTGGTACCAGGCGGCCTGAAGATCCTCTTCACCGATCCGGCTCGGCTTGCCCGACCGCAACAGGATGGCGCCCCGATCGGTGACCAGTGATGGGTCGTACTGGTAGACCAGATCGGGGCTGGCCGACTCCTTTCCAAGTTGGTGGACCGTGACCTTCAGACGCCTCAGCAGACTCAGGAACAGGGCGTGTTCCCGGCGGGCCTTCGACAGCGTTACGGGGTGTCGGAACCCGTGCTCCGGATTGGTGAACGCCGCCCCGAACGCCAGGCTCGGTGGCTTCACCAGCACGTGGTTGAGCGGAGCAACCATCGATTGGGCGCCATAGGGAATGGTCGGCATCGCGCAAGAGTAGAGGCCGCCTCCCCTGGACCGTCAGTCGGTCCGATACCCCGGCCGACGATCTACTTCTCGTCACGCCGGGGCAGGCTTGTGATGGGCGAAATCCCGGGGTGGTGAGGATCCGGCAATTCAGGGTTTCCCTCACCTCGCGTGGGGGTTGGTCCCCGATGTCAACCCGGGCCCGAATCGCCGATGCTGTCGCCATGAGCACAATGCATCGCACCCTCGCCACCGCCCGGTCGTTGGCCGAGCGCACTCCAGAGGATCGAAATCGGGCCGTGGACTTCCTACGGGCGATCTCGATCCTCGTTGTCGTGTTCGGGCACTGGCTGATGGCCGCACCGGAGATCGTGAACGGCGAGGTGCGCATGGCGGGGCTGATCGGCCAGAACGCCTGGGCGCAGTGGCTCACCTGGGTGCTGCAGGTCATGCCGGTCTTCTTCTTCGTGGGTGGCTACGCCAACGTCGTCGGCTGGCGGGCCGCCCGCCGCGATCACACCCCCTATCCGACCTGGCTGCGCGAGCGGCTGCGTCGTCTCATCCTCCCGGCCATTCCGGTACTGGCGTTCTGGGCGCCGGTGGCAGCCATCGCCTGGCGTTCCGGCGTCGATCCGGACCTGATCTCGATCGCATCGCAGGCGGCGCTCGTCCCCACCTGGTTCCTGGCCACCTACGTGCTGATCGTGGCACTCACCCCCCTCACCGTCACCCTGTGGGAGCGGGCCGGCTGGATGGCGATCGCCGGTACCGCCGCCCTCGCCGCCCTGGTCGATGTCGTCTCGTTGGGAGTCGGTTTCGAAGCCGCCGCCTGGGTCAACTACCTGTTCGTGTGGAATGCGGTGCACATGTTCGGCTACGCCTGGGCCGATGACCGCATCGGCGCCGTCCGTAGCCGGCTGGCACTGGCGGCGGGTGGCCTGGTCGCCCTTTCCGTCCTGGTTGCCTTCGGCCCCTACCCGGCGGCGATGGTGGGACTGGACAACGCTGCGGTCACCAACTCGAACCCTCCCAAGGTGACGTTGATCGCCCTCGGACTGTTCCAGTTCGGGCTGGCCATGGCGCTGGAGGGTCCCATGCGCCGATGGCTGCGGGGCACCCGTCCCTGGACGGCGGTGGTGGCGATCAACGGATCGATCATGAGCCTCTACCTGTGGCATCTGACCGTGATGGTGGCCGCCCTCGCGGCCGGGCTGGCACTGGGAGGGTTCGGGTTCGGGATCGAGGCCGAAAGCGCCATCTGGTGGATGACGCGTCCGGTGTGGCTGGCGCTCCTTCTGACGTTGACGCTCCCGGTGGTGGCAGTGGTGGCCAGGTTCGAACGTCCGGATCGCGACCAGCGCCCGACGCCGGCCGGATGGCGGCCGGTCGTCGCCGTAATCGGCGTGTGCATCGGGCTGGCGATGCTCGCCCGCAACGGCATCGCCGATGAGGACGGCCTCAACCTGATTGCCACGATCCTGCCGTTCGCCGCCGTGATGGTGGGCGGAGTGATGCGGTTTCCAGCCCTCTCCCGAAGAGATTCGCTCAGGTGATCCCGCCTCGAGGGCGATGAGGGATCCAAGATGGGCCTCACATGACCACTCTCTGGCAACGAGCCGGCACCATCGGTGCCAACACCCCGCACGAACGAAACCGCTATGTCGATCTGCTGCGGGCGGCGTCGATCACGGTGGTGGTGATCGGTCATTGGCTGATGGCTGCCCCCGAGGTCACCCCGAGCGGAGACCTGCGCGCCGGCCACGTGCTGGCCGACCTGCCGTGGACCCAGTGGCTCACGTGGGTGTTCCAGGTGATGCCGATCTTCTTCGTGGTGGGTGGCTACTCGAACGCCGCCTCGTGGCGCTCGGCCCGGGCCAAGGGCGACGGGTACGGCCCCTGGCTGCATGCCCGCCTCCGCAGACTGGTACTCCCGGTGTTGGCACTGCTCGCAGTGTGGACTGTGGTGGCGGTGGTGGCGATCACTGCCGGGCTCGATCCCGAGCTGGTCAAGATCGGGTCACAAACCGCCCTTGTCCCGGTGTGGTTCCTGGCGGTCTACGTACTGGTGGCTGCCCTGGCCCCGGCGGCGCTGGCCGCCTGGGAGAGATTCGGATGGGCTTCGGTGCTGGCCTTCGGGGTGGCAGCCGTCGCCACCGATGTGGTGTCGATCGCCATCGACAACGACCCCGTCGGGTTCCTCAACTACCTGTTCATCTGGGGTGGTGTCCATCAACTCGGTTTTGCGTGGCGTGACGGCCGACTCACCGGAGCGGCCAGGACGCTTCCGCTCGCCGGGGTTGGCCTGGGGGCGCTGGTGGTACTGGTGACCGTCTTCGACTACCCGGTGAGCATGGTCGGCGTCCCCGGAGCCGACGTGAACAACACGCTCCCTCCCCGTATCCCGCTGTTCGCCCTGGGCCTGCTCCAGACCGGGGTGCTGCTCGCGCTGGAGGCGCCGGCGCGACGCCTGCTGGAGCGGGGCCCGGTGTGGACGGCGACGGTGCTGATCAACTCGATGATCATGACCATCTACCTGTGGCACCTGACCGCCATGATCGCGGTTCTCGGCGTCTCACTCGTGTTCGACGGCGCGGGCCTTCGCATGGAGGCGGGCTCGGGCATCTGGTGGGCCACCCGGCCGCTGTGGCTGGCACTGATGGTGGTGGTCGTCGCCCCCTTCATCGCCGGTTTCAACCGCTTCGAACGCCCCAAGGGCGACATCACCCCACCTCCCGTATGGCGCGGAGTCACCGCCGTGGTCCTGGTGTGCGCCGGCCTCGGATCGCTCGCCTTCTTCGGCGTCGGCGACCAGCAGGGGGTGAACTGGGAGTATCTGGCGCTCCCGTTCGCCGGAGCGTTGGTGGGCGGGGTGGTGGGAATCCACGGCGCGCAACGCAGAACGCACAACGCAGAACACCCGAACCCGCCACCGACCTGATGGCGGCAGCGTCCTGCCCAGGTCGCAGGCACGATGCAGACCTCGGCACCCACCGGAGCCCACGCGTTCCTCCCACCTTTTGCACATTGTGCAGAACACACGCGATTCGCCCACCTTCTGCACATTGTGCAAAAGGTGATGCCATCCGCCTGGGCGTTCTGCGTTCTGCCTCCTCCGTTCTGCCTTCTGCCTTTGAACTCCGACGACGAAGGCCTCAACTCACGCGAAGATGGCCGTGAACCATGTCCGACCTCGCCGATCTTCGCGCCCGCATCGACGGGCTTCCGGCCGCCGAACGGCGGGTGTTCACGCGCAGGCTGGGCGGGGTCGGTCGGGTGCAACCACCCGAGCGTCGGGCGCGCATCATCGAGCGGATCGGGCGGGATCTGGCCGAGGTCGAGAAAGGGGTGGGGCGCCGGATGGCGGCGATGCCGGCGACGATCAGCTATCCCGACCTGCCCATCACCGAACGACGCCACGATCTCTTGGCGACCATCGCCGAACACCAGGTGGTCATCGTGGCGGGAGAGACCGGGTCGGGCAAGAGCACCCAGCTCCCCAAGCTGTGCCTGGAGGCGAGGCGAGGAGTCGCGGGGCTCATCGGGCACACCCAGCCCCGGCGGATCGCCGCCCGCTCGATCGCCGAACGGGTCGCCGAGGAGTTGGGCACCGAAGTGGGCGGGCTGGTCGGATACACGGTGCGTTTCGCCGACCAGGTGGGCGACGACACCCTCATCAGGGTGATGACCGATGGCATCCTGCTGGCCGAGATCCACCGGGACCCGCGTCTGGGACGCTACGACACGATCATCATCGACGAGGCCCACGAACGCAGCCTCAACATCGACTTCCTGCTCGGCTATCTCCAACGGCTGCTGCCGGATCGGCCCGACCTGAAGGTGATCATCACCTCGGCCACCATCGACACCGCCCGCTTCGCCGAGCACTTCGGCGGAGCACCGGTGGTCGAGGTGTCGGGGCGGACCTTCCCGGTGGAGGTGCGGTACCGCCCGCTCGACGACCCCGATCAGCCCGAACCCCGCGATCAGCCCCAGGGCATCGCCGACGCCGTGGCCGAACTGGCCGCAGAGGGCACCGGTGACATCCTGGTGTTCTGCTCGGGAGAGCGCGAGATCGGTGACGCCGCCGACGCCATCACCGAGCTGAACCTGCGCCACACCGAGATCCTGCCGTTGTTCGGCCGGCTGTCGGCGTCGGAACAGCATCGCGTCTTCGAATCCCACACCGGGCGGCGGGTGGTGCTGGCCACCAACGTCGCCGAGACCTCGCTCACCGTCCCGGGGATCATGGCGGTGGTCGATCCCGGCACGGCCCGAATCTCCCGGGCCGGGCGCACCGGGGTCCAGCGTCTGCCCATCGAGCCGATCAGCCGTGCCTCGGCCAACCAGCGGGCCGGTCGCTGCGGGCGGATTGCGCCGGGGGTGTGCATCCGTCTGTACTCGGAGGACGACTTCGAGGGCCGTGACGAGTTCACCGAACCCGAGATCCAGCGCACCAACCTGGCATCGGTGATCCTGCAGATGGCCGCCCTCGGGCTCGGCGACATCGAGTCGTACCCCTTCCTCGACCCACCCGACGCCCGCAACATCCGCAGCGGCGTCGCCCTGCTGGAGGAACTGGGCGCCCTCGACCCGGATTCGGCCCGACTCACCGATTTGGGACGACGCATCGCCCGGGTCCCGATCGACCCCCGGATGGCCCGGATGGTGATCGCAGCCGACGCCACCGCCTGCCTGCGCGAGGTGCTGGTGATCGCAGCGGCACTGTCCATCCTCGACCCGCGTGAGCGACCGACCGACAAGGAACAGCAGGCGGCGGAGCGGCACCGACGGTTCGCCGACCCCGACTCAGACCTGCTCGGCTGGCTGCGGTTGTGGGACTACCTGGGCGAGGAACGCCGCGCCCGCACCTCCAGCCAGTTCCGCAAGATGTGCAAGGAGGACTTCCTCAACTACCGGAGGATCCGCGAGTGGCAGGACATCCACTCCCAGTTGCGGCGCATCACCACCGAGATGGGGATGGCACCCAACTCGATCCCGGCCGAACCCGACGCCGTTCACCGGGCACTCCTCACCGGCCTCCTGTCCCAGATCGGATCGAAGGACCCGGATTCCTACGAGTACCGGGGGGCGCGTGCCACCCGTTTCGCCATCGCACCCGGCTCGGCATTGTTCAAGAAGAACCCGCAGTGGGTGATGGCAGCCGACATCGTCGAAACCTCCCGCACCTGGGCCCGCGGGGTGGCGCGCATCCAACCCGAGTGGGTGGAGCAGGCGGGAGCACACCTGGTGAAACGGAGCTATTCCGATCCGTGGTGGGATCAGAAGAAGGGCTCGGCGGTGGCCACCGAAACGGTCACACTGTTCGGGCTGCCGGTGGTCCCGGCCCGCACCGTGCTGTACGGGAGGATCGATCCGGTCGCCTCTCGCGACATCTTCATCTCCCACGCCCTGGTGCTGGGCGAGTGGGAGAGTCCGCATGCCTTCGTCGCCCACAACCGGGACCGCATCGCCGAGGTGGAGGCGCTCCAGGTGCGGGAGCGACGCTTCGATCTGCTCGTCACCGACGAGACCATCGCCGGCTGGTTCGATGTCCGGGTCCCCGATCAGATCGTGTCGAGCCGTCACTTCGACCGTTGGTGGAGGGACGAGAAGTCGAAGAATCAGCGTCTGCTCGAACTCTCGACCGAAGACCTGATCGACCCAGAGGTGGAACGCTCGGGCGACGAGGCGTTCCCGGCGGTGTGGCATTACGGCGACGTCGAGATGCCCATCGCCTACGAGTTCGACCCCGCCAGCCCCACCGACGGCGTCACCGTCGACGTCCCGCTCGACCGCCTCGACCGCGTTGACCCATCCATCTTCGACTGGCAGGTGCCCGGTCTGCGACGGGAACTGATCGAGACCCTGATCCGGTCGCTCCCCAAGACGACCCGCAAGACGTTCATCCCCATCGCCGAAACCGTCGAGACCGTGGTGGCGCGTCTCGAATCGGGCACCGGCGGGCTGCGGGATTCGCTGCGACGGGAGTTGACCCGGCTGGGAGGGGTGCCGATCGACCCGGAGGCGTTCGACCTGGCCAGACTCCCTCCCCACCTACGCCCCACCTTCCGGGTGGTCGGCCCTTCGGGCGAGGTGGTGGCGTCCGGTGACGATCTGGGCGAGTTGAAGAACGCTCTGGTGGCAGAGGCGCGAGCGGTGATGACGTCCACCACCCACCCGCTCGAGCAGACCGGCCTCACCGGCTGGTCGATCGGTGAGCTGCCCCGACGCGTCGAGGTCGCCAACGGGGTGCGTGCCTACCCGGCGCTGATAGACGCGCGCGACTCGGTGTCGGTGCGACTACTGGCCACCCCGGACGAGGCGGAACAAGCGATGCGTCAGGGGACCCGGAGGTTGCTGTTGCTGGTGCTGCCGTCGCCCGGCAAGCTGCTGCGCCCCCTCATCACCGACCGCGCCAAGCTGATCCTCAAGGCGGGCCCCTATGACCTTCCCAGCGATTGGGCGGATGACTGCCTGGCGGCGGCGGTCGACCACATCGTGAACGAAGCCGGAGGCCCGGCCTGGGACGGGGTCGGCTTCGATCGGCTGCTCCGAACCACCCGGGACCGACTCGACCGCACCATCACCGAGTTCGGCCGGCGGTCGCTGGCGGTGATGGAACAGCTGTGGGCGGTGGGCGTGGCCGTCGACGGACTTCCCACCAACCCGGCTCTCGCCCAGGCGGTGGCCGATATCACCGCCCAGGTGAACGTCATGATCTACCAGGGCTTCGTCACCGCCGTGGGGATGGAACGGCTCGCCGACATCGAGCGGTACCTCACCGCCGCCGAGCGGCGCCTGGAACGCCTCCCCGCCGACCCGGGTCGCGACGCCACCCTCATGGCCCAGGTCCATGCCCTCGAACTGGAGCACGATCGGCTGATGGATGCCGTCGGGGCCACCCCCGAGCTGATCGAGGTGGCGTGGATGCTGCAGGAGCTGAGAGTGAGCCTCTTCGCCCAACAGTTGGGCACCAGGGGAACCGTCAGCGCCGCCCGCATCAGTCGGGCCCTGGCCGAGGCGATCGCCTGACCGGGGTCACTCGATGGTGATGGTGCCGGCGGCCGTCTCGACCGTCACCGGATCCCCGTAGGCGAGGCCGTCGATGTGTGGCGCCAGCAGCTCGAGGATGTCGGGTGTCTGGACGTGCTCGGGTTTGGTCTCGGGGTGGGGCCAGTAGATGAGGGCATCCACCACCCGACCCCCGACCCGGAGACGGCACGGGGCGAACGAGAAGTCCTCGGCGGGCTCGGTCGGATGCCAGCGCACCTGCCGGTACGTCACGTCAGCAGCCGCCAGACGGACCGTCCGCGGCGCCACCGAGATGTTGATGGTGGCCGGGTGGAACGGACGCAGGTCCACGCCGAGCGCCAGGAAGTGCGGGAGCTGCATGGCGATGGTGCCGCCCGGGAATCTGGGGTCGCCATTCGATCCCGAGGCAACCCGGTGCCCTTCCACCACCACGCCGCCGATCGTCACACCAGGCTCCGGTAGGTGACGGCGTTGCCGCGTTTCCCAACCGCTTCTATGCGCCCCATCCGCCGCAGGCAGTAGGCCATCTGTTGGGAGGTGCGGCGGGAGAGAGAACCGATGGAGGCGATGTCGGCGGTGTCGAACTCCTCGGGCAGACCGGGTGGCAGCAACCGGGCAGCGGCGTCGGCATCCGGGATGGCGATCGACTCGACCACCGAGACCAGCGAGCGCCCCTGCACCACCCAACCTTTCCGTCGGAACGCCTTTCCCGGCTGATGCACCCGCAGCTCCTGTTGCTCGACCAGCACCACCTCGAGCTCGAAGCGGCCCAGCAGGTCGGGCATCGCCACCAGTCGGCCGAACACGTCCTCGACCCTCCCCCGCTTGGGCGAACGCCGACTGGAGAGCACCTCCCCGCCCTCCCCCATCCGGACGATGGTGGTTGTTGTTGCGATCGGTGCCACCACCCGGAAGGAGTGCCCATGGAGCGCCGTCAGCTTCCGTCGAAGAGGCGTGAAGCCCCCGGTCTGGATCTCGATCAGCAGATCCCCCCGCACGAGGTCGATCACATGGGATCCGACCGGGTGCTCCACCAGGTCGCCGTCGGTTCGGTACCACTCCTTGAGCTGGGCGTGCAGCGCCCCTTCGGCGAGGGTCCCGATCGTTGGCCCGGCCTTGGTCATGCAGGGACCGTATCAGCCGGACGCCGACCCACCCGGCACCCATACCGAACCGGGAGCTGCAGACGCTCGAGGTCAGACCGGGCGACGGCGTTTCGACGAGATGACGCCGGTATCGAAGCCGGCCAGATGCAGGCCACCGGCGAAGCGGGCATGTTCGATCTTGAGGCAGCGGTCCTGCACGACGTCGAGACCTGCCGCCACCGCCCTGGCGGCGGCCTCGTCGTGACGCAGCCCCAGCTGGAACCACACCGCCTTGGCCCCGACCGCGATCGCCTCGTCGACCACCGACGGGAGTTCCTCGGTCCGGCGGAAGGCGTCGACGATGTCGGGCGGCTCGGGAAGGTCGGCCAACGACGGATAGCACCGGACCCCGAGAACCTCCTCGTACACCGGGTTGACGGCGTAGACCGTGTACGGCGTCTTCACCAGGTAGGTGGCGACGAAGTTCGATGACCGCAACGGGTTGGCGGAGATGCCGACCAACGCGATCGAGCGCGCCTGCTGGAGCACGGCGAGCCGCTGGCGGGCGGTGACGGCGAGGGTCCCGGTCATTGCGAACCTCCCAGAGCCTGATCGAGGTCGCGGATGATGTCGTCGACGTCCTCGATGCCCACCGAGATGCGAATCATGTCGTCGCCGACTCCGGCGGCGGAGCGCTCCTCGAGCGGTATCTGCTGATGGGTGGTGGAGGCCGGGTGGATCACCAGGGTCTTGGCGTCGCCGATGTTGGCGAGGTGGCTGGCCAGCTCGACGCCTTCGATGAATCGGATACCGGCGGCGTATCCGCCCTTCAAGCCAAACGTGAACACCGCCCCCGGCCCGGCCGGCGTGTACTTCTCTGCCAGCGGGCGGCTGGGAGAGTCGTCGAAGATGGGGTAGCTCACCCAAGCCACCGCCGGGTGCGCCCGGAGGAACTCCGCCACGGTGCGGGCGTTCTCGACGTGGCGCTGCATTCGGAGCGGCAACGTTTCGAGCCCCAGCAGCAGCAGGAAGCTGTTGAACGGGGACAACGATGCCCCGATGTCACGCAACAGCTCGGTCCGCGCCTTGGTGAGGTAGCCGTACTCGCGGAAGTTCTCCCAGAAGCGCAGCCCGTGATAGGCCGGGGACGGTTCGGTCATCACCGGGAACCGGCCGTTGTCGTAGGGGAACCGCCCCGACTCGACGATGACACCGGCGATGGCGACGCCATGACCACCCATGAACTTGGTAGCCGAGTGAACCACGATGTCGGCACCCCACTCGATCGGCCGACACAGGAAGGGGGTGGCGAAGGTGTTGTCGATCACCAAGGGGATTCCGTGCTCGGCGGCCACCGCGGCGACGCCTTCGATGTCGAGCACGTCGGCCCGAGGGTTGCCGATGGTTTCCCCGTACAGCAGTCTGGTCCTGTCGGTGATGGCGGCGGCGAAGGCGTCGGGATGAGGGTCGACGAAGGTCACGTCGATTCCCATGCGCCGCAGCGTCACGTCGAACTGGGTGTAGGTGCCGCCATACAGGTTACGGGCAGCAACGATCTCGTCACCCTGCGCACACAGCGTGAGCACGGCGATGAGCTGAGCGGCCTGGCCCGACGACGTCGCCACCGCACCCAGCCCACCCTCCAACGACGCCACCCGCTCCTCGAAGGCAGCGGTGGTGGGGTTGCCGATCCGGGTGTAGATGTTCCCGTAGGTCTGAAGGGCGAACAGATCGGCCGCCGTCTGGGCATCCTCGAACACGAACGAGGTGGTGGCGTAGATGGGCATGGCCCGGGCGCCAGTCTCCGGGTCCGGGGCCTGACCGGCGTGGATGGCCCGGGTCGAGAATCCATAGGGAGGGCGTTCTGGCATGGGGACGATCGTACCTTCCGGCAGGCCGGACGAGGCAGGCCCGCGAGCGGCCCGACGCATGACCTTCACAACGTAGGTTGCCTTGGCCCGCCGTCCGAGTAAATTCTTGTCATCTGAGGGAGAAACGGGAGCGCGCCTGCGTCTGTCCCGCCGGGGAACAATCAGGGAGGGAGTCCCAGTGACGGCTACACGCACCTGGGTCCGCCGCGTGGCAGGACCCATCACGATCGCCTTGCTGGCAGCGGGGTTGGCGCTGCCGGGCCTGGCCGCCGGTGGGTCGTTCGACGACGACGACACCAGCGTCCACGAGGCAGACATCGAGTACATCGCCGAGCTCGGCATCACCACGGGCTGTGGTGATCGGCTTTTCTGCCCTGAGGACTTCGTGACCCGCGGGCAGATGGCGGCGTTCCTGAACCGAGCCCTGGCGCTGCCCGGGACACCCCGCGACTTCTTCACCGATGACAACGACAGCATCTTCGAAGGCGACATCGACAAGCTGGCCAACTCCGGCATCACCGCCGGCTGCAACCCGCCCGACAACACCCAGTACTGCCCTGAGAACAACGTGACCCGCGGGCAGATGGCAGCGTTCCTCTCACGTGCCTATGACCTGCCCGAGGGCACCGCCGAGTTCGTCGACGACAACAACAGCGTGTTCGAGACCGAGATCAGCAAGCTGGCGACCGCCGGCATCACGCTGGGATGCAACCCGCCCGACAACGACCGCTTCTGCCCCGACGACAACGTGACCCGCGGGCAGATGGCGAGCTTCCTCGCCCGCGCCGATCGGGCGTTCGGTGGTGGCGACGGTGGAGGCGGAGGCGGAGGCGGAGGTGGCGGCGGTGGCGGTGGTGGCGGCGGCGGCGAAGACCCCGGCACCATCAGCACCACCACCACCATCTCCACCACGGACTGGGCGATCGCAACCGTCGATGACCGGGTGGGCGCGGCGCGCTTCTCCTCGGTGGGCGAGATCGCCGACCTGCCGGTGATCGCCTACCACTACGACGGCACCGACAACCTGGCGTACGCCCGGTGTGAGGACGACGTCTGCGTGGACCGCACCATCCAGGACTTCGACACGGCCGCTCTCGACGGTCGCCAGCCGTCGATGGTCATCATCAACAACCTACCGGTGATCGCCTACCAGACCCTCGGCAACGCCCAGGGAGTGAGTGTCCGGCGCTGCACCAACGCCGACTGCACCACCTCGACCGCCCGGGAGATCACCTCGGGGGGAGCGGTGTCGCACCCTCAGATCACGTCAAACGGCGGATTCCCTGCGATCAGCTACTTCTCCGGCAACCAGATCAGGTTGGCGATCTGTAGTGACGTGAACTGCACCGCCACGCCGACGTTCCAGACCATCGCCACCACCACCAGCAACCAGTCCTCGATCGGCGTGGCGAACGTCGGTGGTCAGAACCGGATCGTGGTGAGCTACTACAACAGCGGAACCGAGGATCTGGAGTTGGCGGTGTGCCTCGACGCCACTTGCTCCAGTCGGGCGACTCGGGTGCTGGACAGCACCGGTGATGTGGGAAGCGACTCGTCGCTGATGGTGTTCGACAACCTGGTGACCATCGCCTACCGCGACGACACCAACACCAGCCTCAAGCTGGTGCGGTGCACCAACGCCGATTGCAGCACCAACGCTGCCCCGATCACGGTGGACAACAGCGCCGACACCGGACTGGTCCCGTCGATCACGCCCGGGCCCTCCGGACAGGCATGGATTGCGTATCAGAACGTAACCGACGAGACCCTGTGGTTCGCCGACTGCACCAACACGACGTGCTCGACCGTCACCACGGAAGTCGTCGACGATCGGAACGAGAACGGTGGTGGCAACGACATCGCCAACATCGGCGGTGCAGCTGTGATCACCTACGTGGACTCGAGCAGCGCTGAGCTGCGGCTCGCACGCAAGTAACGACGCCGCCGGATCAGGAGAGGAGGTCGGCCAGCTCTGCAAGGAGCCGGTCGACCTCCTCTTCCGTTGTGGTGGCGACCAGACCGATGCGCACCAGACCACCCTGGTCGAGCAGCCCGAGCCGGCGCATCGGCTCGATGGCGTAGTAGTGACCCGACCAGGTGAAGATGCCGCGTTCGCCCAGACGTGCCGACGCCTGATCGGCGGTCATCCCGTCGACTCCAACGGCGAAGGTCGACACCCGGCCGTCCATGGTCGGCGGACCCCACAGCCGAATCCCGGTGGGAAGCCCGGCCAGGAGTCGCTCACCGAGGGCCCGTTCGTGGGCACCCACCACCCGATAGGCATCATCGAGCCGGTTACCACGATCGGGGCCCTCCCCGAGTGAGGCGATGTGGTCGACGGCGGCGGTGACGCCGGCGAACAGTGCGAATGAAGGCGTCCCGGTTTCGAAACGCCCCGGCGGCTCGGACGGTGCCGGCCTCACCTTGTACGCCTCGGTGGCGGCGAGGAGTTCCGCCCTCCCCCACAGGATCCCTACGTGCGGGCCGTAGAACTTGTACGCCGAGCACACCAGGAAGTCGACACCGAGGTCGGCCACGTCGATGCGAACGTGCGGGGCGAGATGGACGGCGTCGACGTAGCAGAGGGCGCCCACCGCATGGGCGGCCGAAGCCACCCGGCCCACGTCGACCCGGGAGCCGAAGGCGTTCGAGCAGCCGGTGACGGCCACCAATCGGGTGCGGTGGTCGATGAGCGACTCGAGGTGATCTAGGTCGAGGGTGGCGTCGGCTGTCACGTCGGCGAACACCACCTCCGCCCCGCGATCGGCTGCCGCCCGCAGCCACGGGGAGACGTTGGCGTCGTGGTCGAGGCCGCTCAGCACGATTCGATCGCCGGAACTCCAGGTCTGGGCCAGCGCCCGGCTGAAGGCGAACGTCACGGTGGTCATGTTCGCCCCGAAGATGATCTCGTCGGGGGAACCGCCCACCAGGTCGGCCGCCGCCTGGCGGGCGCCGGCCACCACCGCTTCCGACGAGCGGCTGGCCTCGAAGTGGCCGCCCACGTTGGAGGCGGCCTCGGCCATCCCGGCTGCAACGGCGGCGATCACCGAGCGCGGGACCTGGGTCCCGGCCGGTCCGTCGGCGTACAGGTATGGCCGGCCGCTGCCATCGGTGCGGGTCAGGGCGGGGAAGAGAGAACGAAGGTGGTCGACATCGAACATGGCCTGCGACGGTAGCCTCCCGTCGATGTTCGAGGACCATCCAGACGTGGCGAAGTTGGCCGGCCCGGACCGACGCAGGCTGGGACTGGCCGCCGTCCCCTTGGTGATCGGGTTCGTGCTGTCGATCGGCCTCGCCCTCCTGTGGCCGGGCGAGGTGACGGTCGATCTCAGCGAGTTCGGCGTTACCGACGACGTTTTCCGGGCCGAGGTGAGCGAGGTCGACGAACGGGCCTGCTCCTATGCAGCCGACCAGGACTGCGTGGCCGTCACCTTCACGTTGCTCGATGGCCCGACCCCCGGCACCATCGACAGCAAGGAGTTCGGGATCGTCCCCGGGACACCCGAGTTCGAGGTGGGAGACCGGGTGCTGCTCGGCTACAACGCAGAAGCCGAGGCAACCCAGCAGTACCAGTTCGCCGACTTCGAGCGGCGGTGGGTGTTGTGGCTGGTCGGGGCGATCTTCGCCGCCGCCGTGGTGGGGCTGGGACGCATGCGCGGGCTGGCCGCCCTCTTCGGCCTGTCGGCCAGTATCGGCGTGCTGTTGTGGTTCATCGTGCCCGCCATCCTCAACGGATCGAACCCGGTGCTGGTGGCGACCGT
Source organism: Acidimicrobiia bacterium (assembly GCA_050329955.1). Lineage (GTDB taxonomy): Bacteria > Actinomycetota > Acidimicrobiia > Spongiisociales > ZC4RG35 > JAOUGY01. The sequence continues at coordinate 24,301 of JBHJOH010000018.1, forward strand.
CGGAGCCGGCACGATCGCCTTCCTCGCCCTCTACCTGGCCCATGGGTTCAATCGGCTGACGCATGTAGCCGTGATCGGCACGTTCTCGGCGCTGGTACTCACGGTTGCTCTGTCCGCTCTCACCGTGGCGGCAGCCGGGTTCACCGGGTTCTCGGCCGAGGACAGCTTCATCATCTCTTTCGTGGGCAACGTCGACGTGCGCGGTCTGGTGCTGGCCGGCATCGTTCTCGGCGCACTCGGAGCGCTCGACGACGTCACCGTCACCCAGGCGTCGGCGGTGTGGGAGGTACGCCGGGCCAACCCGGACCTGTCGCGCGCCGACCTGTACGCCGCCGGGCTGCGGGTCGGTCGCGATCACATCGCCTCCACCGTCAACACACTGCTCCTGGCCTACGCAGGAGCCTCGATGCCGTTGCTTCTCAGGTTCGCCCTTTCGAACCAGCCGGCTGGGATCGTGCTCAACTCCGAGATCATCTCGGTCGAGGTGGTGCGGACGCTGGTCGGCTCGATCGGCCTGGTGTCGGCAGTTCCCATAACGACATGGCTGGCGGCGGCAGTGGCGCACCGGACCCCGCCGCACGAGCTGAGCCATGGCCACTGAGAAACCGGCCCGCCAGAAGAAGCGCCCCGCCAAGCCCGTCATCGGCTGGCGGGAGTGGGTGGCGCTGCCCGACTTGGGTGTGCCGGCCATCAAGGCGAAGATCGACACCGGGGCGCGTTCCTCGTCGCTGCACGCCTTCGACATCGAGCAGTACCGGGAGAACGGGCTGGAAATGGTCCGCTTCACCATCCATCCCCGCCAGCGGAGACGACTGTCGACACCCTCGGTGGAGGCCCAGCTCCACGCCGAGAAGCTGGTGCGGAACCCGGGTGGCCGCGAGGAGCTGAGACCGGTGATCCGCACCATCATCGTGTGGAACGACATCGCCTTCGAGGCCGACCTCAACCTGACGCGCCGAGACGAGATGGGGTTCCGTATGCTGTTGGGACGCCAGGCGATTCGGCGACGGTTTCTCGTCGACCCCGGGCGATCGTTCCTTGGGAAGGACCCGGAGATGGAAACGCCATGAACATCGGCATCCTGTCGCGCAACTCAGCGCTCTACTCGACGACGCGCCTGCGGGAAGCGGCCGAGGAACGCGGACACACCGTCCGCGTCATCGACTATCTCCGCTGCTACATGAACATCACGTCCGCCAAGCCCAAGGTCCTCTTTCGCGGCGAAGAGTTGATGTTCGACGCCGTGATTCCCCGGATCGGGGCCACCCACACCCACTACGGCACGGCGGTGGTTCGCCAGTTCGAGACCATGGGCGTGTACGTGGTCAACGACTCCCAGGGCATCGACCGGTCCCGGGACAAGCTCCGCTCGCTGCAGTTGCTGGCAAGCGCCGGAGTGGGGATGCCCGTCACCAGCTACGCCCACTCCACCCAGGACATATCCGGGTTGCTCGAGATCGTCGGTGGCACCCCCGTGGTGGTGAAGCTGCTGGAAGGCACCCAGGGGCTGGGAGTGGTGCTGGCCGAGACCAAGAAGGCCGCCGAGTCGGTCATCGGCGCCTTCCGGCAGCTCGATGCGAACATCCTCGTCCAGGAGTTCATCAAGGAGTCCAAGGGCGCCGATGTGCGGGCGTTCGTGATCGGCGGCCGGGTCGTCGCCGCCATGAAGCGACAGGGTGGTCCCGGCGAGTTCCGATCGAATCTGCATCGCGGGGGCAGCGCCGAAGGTATCAAGCTGACCAGGGGCGAGCGAGCCACCGCCGTCAAAGCGGCCCGGGTGATGGGGTTGAACGTGGCCGGTGTCGATCTGCTCCAATCCGAGCGGGGTCCGCTGGTGCTCGAAGTGAACTCGTCGCCGGGTCTGGAAGGCATCGAGGGCGCCTCCGAGGTCGATGTGGCGGCCCGAATCATCGAGTTCGTCGAAGACAACGTGGATCCCGGGGCCGATCGTTGACACAGTCGAGCGACGAATCGTTTACGGACGCGCCCACCAACGTTCCCATCACCATCCGCGATCAGACCATCGATCCGGGCCGATCACGCCGCTTCGAGCTGCCGGTGGCACGCCTGCCCTCGGGCACATGGGAGTCGATGCCGGTGGCGATCATCAACGGTCGCAGACCCGGGCCGCACGTCTTCCTGAGCGGCGCCATCCACGGTGACGAGATCAACGGCGTCGAGATCATCCGCCGGGTCCTTCCCCACCTCGACGCCCGCCGCCTGGCGGGAGCGGTGATCGCAGTTCCCATCGTCAACGTGTTCGGATTCGTCAACCAGTCCCGGTACCTGCCCGACCGCCGCGACCTGAACCGATCGTTCCCGGGTTCGCCCCGCGGTTCGATGGCGGCCCGCCTCGCCCACCTCTTCATGCAGGAGGTGGTCGGCCAGTGTCAGTACGGGATCGACCTGCACACCGCCGCGGCCGAACGGATCAACACACCTCAGATCCGGGCCAACCTCGACGACGAGGGCACCCGGCCGCTCGCCCACGCCTTCGGGGCCCGCTTCATCATCCACGCCAGGGTGAGGGACGGCTCGCTCCGTCAGGCCGCCACCGAACGCGGCATCCGAATCCTGCTCTACGAGGCGGGCGCCGTGCAGCGGTTCCAGCCGGAGGCGGTGGCCACCGGCGTCGACGGGATCCTGCGAGTGCTCCAGTCACTCGGAATGGGTAGCTGGGACATTCCGGATGCCGGTGCGGGGATCGAGATGAGGAAGACGCAATGGGTACGGGCGCCCCGATCCGGCATCACCACGCTCGACGTCGCCCTGGGAGATCAGGTGAACGGCGGCGATGTGCTGGGCAGCATCGGCGAAGCACTTGGTGGACGTCGCACCGGACTGCGGGCTCCCTTCCCCGGGCACGTGATCGCCCTCAGCCAGAACCCGCTGGTGACCCAGGGTGACGCCCTCGTCCACATCGGCGCCCCCGACGCCGAAGGCATCGACGAGCCGGCGGAGTCGCGGAGGCGGAAGCGGCGCTGACGCGGAGGAAGGCCAGAGACCTGAGGCCGGAAGACAGAGGCAGGAAGCCCGAAGCCCGAAGCCCGGACGCGGAGGCCTGAGGCGGTGCCTCGATCTTCCTGGGCCTCCTGCCTCGGGCTTCCTACCTCCTGCCTGGCTCTCCCGACCTGGCTCCAGCGATAAGCAACTACCAACCAGCCGCCAGCGACCCATACACCGCATCCACCAACCGCTCGGTCCTCCGGCCGACTCCGGATCCTTCGCACTGGTAGTTGGTCTGGGCGCAGAAGGCGATGCGGGCGTCGGGGTCGGCGAAGGCAAGGGCACCGCCCGAGCCGGGATGGCCGAAGGTGCGGGGGTTGGGACCCAGCGGGGTGGAGCCGGGCCTGTTGAGGAAGAAGCCCATCCCCATGCGGGTGGGGCGTCCCCGTGTTCCGTCGATCTGGTCCCACTGCTCGGTGGTCATGCGCTCGATCGCCTGCTGTGACAGCAGGCGTACCCCGTCGAGCTCCCCGCCCTCGGCCAGGGTTGCATAGACGCGGGCGACGCCCCGGGCGGTGGCGTGGCCGCCGAATGATGGGACATACCCGGTTCGCAGCTCCCGGGAGTTCATGTGGGCAACCGAGTACCCCTCGGGCATCGGCTGCCAGGCGCGGGCGAGCGGGCTACCGGGAGTGTTGCCGTCGTTGAACATGGCGTTGTCGGGATTCGGCGTCAGTTCGGCGACCCGAGCGAGTTGTTCCCCGTGGAGGCCGATCACGAACTCGACCCCCAGCGGAGCGCAGATCTCATCGGCGATGAAGCGGTCGATGCGGCGGCCAGTGGCCCGCCGGACCACCTCGCCGAGGAGATAGCCGATGTTGGCCGAGTTGTAGGCGCCCTGGGTGCCGGGGGGCCAGGCTGGCACCTGGCGTTCGAGTGCGGCCAGCAGCGCTTCGGACCGGAACACGTCGCCGTGCTGGGCATGGTCGGCGAAGCACATCCCGTCATGGTGCGACACGGTGTGGCGCAGCAGGATGTGCTCTTTGCCCAGGGTGCCGAACTCGGGCCAGACGTCGGCCACCGGCGCCTCCAGGTCGAGCACACCCCGATCCACCAGCATGTGGACCGCCAACGCACAGATGCTCTTGGAGATCGAGTACACGATGCAGAGGGTGTCCTCGTCCCAGAGGACGGTGGCGGCCGCATCCCGGTGGCCGCCCCACAGGTCCACCACCTTGCGGCCATCCTGATAGACGCACACGGCGGCGCCCCGCTCCCCGTAGGTGTCGAAGTTCTCCTGCAGCGTCCGCCGCACCGGCTCGAACGCCGGATCGCACATCCCTTCGAGGTTCACTCCGCCGGTACCCAACCTTCTGGGTCGTCGAGGTTGATGACGATCGCCTCCTGGGTGGATCGCACCACCACCGTGCACACAGGTTCCAGGTTGGATCGGTTGGCCTCGACGTGGATGACATGTGGGGGCACCCAGATGAAGTCCCCGGGCTCGGCGTCGTGCACCTCGGTCAGGTTGTCACCGGTATAGAAGCGGGCGGAGCCGGAGATGATGTAGATGGCGCTCTCGGCCACACCGTGGTGGTGAACCGCCGAACGCATCGAAGCCGGCAGCTCCACGTAACCAACCCAGATCCCCTGGGCCCCGGTCATGGAGTTGGAAATGGCAGCCTCGCGGAGCATCGACCCCGAGGCGGTATCCACGGCACGGTCTGAGGGTTTGATCACACGCAGAGTCATGGCCCGACCTTAGAGGCCACAGCCACCGGGATGCTCGCAGGGCCAGGAGCCAGGAGCGAGGCGCGAGGAGCGAGGGCGGCTAACCCAGGGCCGCCAACAGCGCCGCCTCCAGCGGCTCGGTGTCGGCCGGCATCCGCGCCACCTGGAACACGTCGTAAGCGACTCCGCCGCGGGTATCGACGCGGGCCCGGGTGATGGGCATGCCGAACCGATCGAACACAACTCCCAGGTCGTGGAGCAGACCCAGCCGGTCGCCCGCCTCCACCTCGACGAACCCGCCCCCATCATCGGAGCGTCGGATCCTCACCAGCGGGTTGAAACCGGGCCGACCGAGATCGCGGTAGGCACGCTGTTTGACGCTGAGCGGAGTGTCGACGTCGAATCCGCCCCGAAGCGCCCGCTCCAGGTCACGTTCGACATCGGAGAGCCGACGAGAGTCGACATCTCCTCCCTCCAGCCCGTCGACCACCTCGAAGGTGTCGAACACCCGCCCGTCGGCCCGGGTGGCGAAACGGGCGTCGATGATCGAGAGCCGGTGCAGCGCCATCACCCCCGCCACATCGAGCAACAGCCGTGGCCGATCGGTGGCCAGGATCACGATCCGGGTCGGCGTATCCGGGTAGGTGGCGATTCGGCCTCCTCCCGGGCCGAGCGGCTCCTGGGCGAGGAGGATGTGGTCGCGAATCACCCGCGGCGAATGCGACGTCCGGTAGATCTCGCTCAGCCCGGCCAGATGTGCCACCACCTCCGCCCGCCCCAGGGCGCCGTCGGAGACATCCACCACCTGATCGGTCAACACCGCAATCCGGTCGGGTTCGGGCATCGCGCGCCGCGACATCTCGCGTTCCATCTGCCGGTACGCCCGACGCAACAGCTCGGCCCGCCATGGGCTCCAGGTGTCCGATCCGGTGGCCCGACTGTCGGCGACCGTCAGCAGGTACAGGAGCTGGAGCGTCTGCCTGTCGGCGATCCGGTCGGCCGCCCACGCCAGCACCGCCGGGTCTCCGTGGTCGTACTTGGTGGCCAGGTCGGCGAGCAGCAGGTGATGGGCGACCAGGCGCTCGAGCACGGCCGCGTCATCGGCGTCCAGCCCCACCCGGCCGGCGATCGCCGGAACCTTCGCCGATCCCACCCGGGAATGGTCGCCGGGAAGGCCCTTCCCGATGTCGTGGAGGAGGGCACCCCACACGAGCAATGCGGGGTGTGTGACATTCGCCAGCGCCTCCCGTGCAATCGCATCATCAAAGGTGCCGTCGATCATCTCCCAGGCTCGATCCACCGCCGCCAGTGTGTGATCGGCCACTGCGAAGGCATGGAACGGCACCCGGTGGGCTTCGTCGAGCAGCCGCTCCACCTCGGGGACAGGGTCCAGCACCCCCGACGTCCACCAGGCCACCGTGTCTCCCCGGTGCTCGATCCTGGTCGCCTCGGGCAGCGAGGTCACCCGCTTCGAGGGCGGCTTCACCACCTCTGGCCAGGTCTCGTCCACCAGCCGCTCGGCAGTGGAACGAGCGGACATCACCAGGCGTCCGAGCGTTGCCAGATCGATCCCCAGCCATTCAGCCGTCCGCTCGCGGATCTCGAAGTCGAACGTGTCGTGCAAACGTCCGGTCACGCTGTGGATGGCACTCCGCACGGCGGTCAGCTCCACCCGGGTGGCATGCTCCTCGGGATGCGGGGTTGGGGCGCTGGCGCCATGAGCCTCGATCAGGCGGCGTCTCCAGTCGAGCATGTCCAACGTCCGGATCCCACCGCGACCCACCTTCAGATCACACGCCATCAACCGGTAGGGCTCCTCGTCACGGCGACGCCGCTCCTCATCGGCCATCATGCGGATGATTCGGGCGTGTTCCTTCTCGAGCAGCTTCAAGAACCGCTTCCGGAACTCCTCGAACACCGCGGCATCGCCGGTGATGAGCCGAGCCGTGAGGAACGTCGAGATGGCGTCGAGTCGGGTTCCGGCGAACACGCGGGCGTCCTTGGGGGTGTGCGACAGGTGACCCACCTTCAGGTGCGCATCCCACAGCGGCCGCAGGACCCGGCGCGCCAACTCGGCCTCTCCCTGGCCCGAATGCAGGAACAGCAGGTCGACATCGGATTGGACGGCCATGACGCTGCGGCCGAAGCCGCCCGTCGCCACCACCGCCAAACCTCTGGGGACGTCGCCCGCCAGGGTCGCCACCGCCCCACTCAGGAGACGCGCCAACTCGTCTTCGGCTCCCTCGTACCAGCCGTCCGACGCCACACGATCGCGTTCGGCCAGATAGTCGGAAAGAGGCGTCATGTGCGGGTCATTATGAACCAGAGAAGCCAGTCTCGGCGTGTGGCTGCCGGCACCGGTGGCGAATCCGCGGCGCGGGCCCGCTCAAGGTCCTAGAGCGCGTCGGCTCCCCGCTCACCGGTACGAATCCGCACTACGTCTTCCACCGGCAGCACCGCCACCTTGCCGTCGCCGATGTCGCCGGTCCGGGCGGCCTCCTCGATGGCCCTCACCACCGCCGGGGCGATGTCGGAGCCGACCAGGACCTCCAACCGCAGTTTGGGGACGAACTCGACCGTGTACTCGGCGCCCCGATACACCTCGGTTTGACCACCCTGTCGACCGAACCCACGGATCTCCGACACCGACATGCCGTTCACGCCCAGCGCTCGGAGGCGCTCCTTGACGTCGTCGAGCTTGAACGGCTTGATGAATGCAATCACGAGCTTCATGTGTGAACTCCCGTCACTCGTTGCTGTAGGCACGCTCTTCGTGCTGGGTGATGTCGAGGCCTTCCAACTCCTCGCGTTCGGTCACGCGCAGCCCGATCCAGCTGTCCACCAGCTTGGCGAGCCCGAAGGAGACCACGTAGCTGAACACCAGGATGACGGCGACACCCACCAGTTGTTTGAGGAAGAAGTCGAACCCGCCGTAGATCACGCCATCGAACCCGGCCGGGTTCAGCTCGGCCGAGGCGAACACCCCGGTCAGCAACGAACCGAGGATGCCGCCAACCATGTGGATGCCGACCACGTCGAGTGAGTCGTCGTAGCCGAACCGCTCCTTCAAGCTGATCGCCTTGAAGCAGACGAACCCGGCCAGCAGGCCGATCACCAGCGCCGAGGCGGGTGACACGAACCCGGCCGCCGGGGTGATGGCCACCAGACCCGCCACCGCACCCGTCGCCGCTCCCAGCAGCGTCGGCTTGCCGGTTCTGCGCCACTCCGCCACCACCCATCCGAGGGCACCGAGCGACGCCCCGATCTGCGTGGTGACCAGCGCCCGGACCGCGTTTCCGTCGGCGGCGAGGGCCGACCCGGCGTTGAAACCGAACCAGCCGAACCAGAGGATGCCGGTGCCGATCAGGGTGAGCGGCAGTGAATGCGGACGCATCGAGTCGGTGCCGAAGCCGCGTCGTGGGCCGAGCACCCGCACCAGGGCCAGGGCGGCGATACCGGCGTTGATGTGGATGACCAGACCCCCGGCGAAGTCACGTGCACCCCAGGCGAACAGCCACCCGTCCGCCGAGAACGCCCAGTGGGCGGCGATGGGGTAGACGATGAGCGCCCACAATGCCGAGAACGCCACCCAGGCGGAGAACTTCATGCGATCGGCGACCGCTCCGGAGATCAGGGCCGGGGTGATGATGGCGAACATCATCTGGAAGGCCATGAACAGCAGTTCCTCGTCCCCCACCCCCGCCAGGCCGACTTTGCTCAGGTCTCCGATGAACCCACCGACCGAGTCACCGAAGGCCAACGAATATCCCACCACCACCCAGATGACCGTCACCACCGGGATGGTGAAGAAGTTCATCATGAGCATGTTGAGGACGTGCTTGACGCGGACCATGCCGCCGTAGAACAGCGCCAGACCCGGTGTCATCAACAACACCATGGCAGTCGCCATCAACATCCACGCGGTGTTACCGGTGTCCATCGATCTCCTGACTTGGGGCCGATGAAGGTACTCCCTCGCGACCGGGCCACCCCTCTGATCATGTGAACGCTGCGTGAAGGCCCCGTTTCGACTTCGGTCGAAGCCTTTCGACCCACAGGAGGGGAAGTCAGCGGGGCAGCCGGGTCCGTTTGAACTCGTTCATCTCGTGCCACGACAGCAGCTCCAACGCCCGGTCGAGATCCGCCAGATCGCCTCTGCTCATGAACCGGATGAAGGTCGCCACCTCGTCGATGAGGAACGTCGGCACCCCGAACACGTCCCAGCGTTCCACCGCCTCGGTGTGCTCGGTGCCGATGGTGGCCAGAGGCGTCCCCGATGCCACGACAGCGGCTACGGCATCGGCGTCGGCACCCGCCCGCTCGGCCGCCGCCCGCAGCACCGCCTCGTCCTTGATGTCCTGGCCGTGGTCATGGCGGGCAGCGAACAGCTCCCGGTGCAGCGCCGGGAACACCTCGGGAAGGTGATCACGGGCGGCCACCCCCCATTGCAGTGCCAGCAGTCCCGACTTCCCGTCGGGCTCATCCCACACCGCTGGGTCCCCGTCCTCGACGTGGACCTGGGCGAGCGAGAAGGCGTGGAAGCTGACGTCCCAGGCCCGGCCGGCGGCGAGACCGTTGAGCACCGCCTCGTTGGCGTTGCGGGCGAAGGGGCAGAGATAGTCGAACGTGATGGCGAACTGCATGACGGCAGGCTAAAACGTCGCGGAGCCAAGCCACCCAGAGGTCAGGAAGCAGCCCGCAGGTCCCGCAGCCACACCCGCCGCATCTTGGAACGTTCCCCGGGCGTGGTCCCACCCCAGATGCCGTCCGACTGATTGGTCTCGATGGCGAACGCCAGGCACTCCTGATGCACCGGGCACTCGGCGCACACCTCCAACGCCCTGGTCATCTCGCCCAGATCGTCATTGACCGGGAAGAAGTCCACGTCGGGCTGGTCAGCACACGCCGCCTCGGTCTTCCACTCTTCGTTTTCGAGTTCGTAGTCCACGTTCACGTTCATACCCCTGTGAATATCCTGGAATCCCGATAAACGCCCCATCAAGAGGATTCGTTCCCAGATCGAGGTAGACAGGTCGTCGACCTACTCGAAGACGTAGGGGTCGGGAACGGCACCCGGCTGGTAGCGGCCCAGTTCGGCGCGGGCCACCGAGCGCATGTGGACCTCGTCGGGGCCGTCGGCCATCTGCAGCCAGCGGCCCATGGCGTACATCTCCGCCACCGGGTAGTCGTCGGTGAAACCGGCACCACCGAACACCTGGATCGCCCGGTCGGCCACCCACACCAGGGTCTCGGGGGCGACCACCTTGATGGCCGAAATCTCGACCCGGGCGTTCCTGACACCGACCGTGTCGATGAGCCACGCTGTCTTGAGAACGAGCAGGCGGGCTTGTTCGATGCGAAGGCGCGCCTCGGCGATCCAGGACTGGACCACACCCTGATCGGCGATCGGCCCTCCGAAGGCAACGCGGGCTTTGGCCCGCTGCGCCATCAGGTCGAAGCACCGTTCGGCGGCGCCGATGGCGCGCATGCAGTGATGGATGCGTCCCGGCCCGAGCCGAGCCTGGGCGAGAGCAAAGCCGCCGCCCTCCTCGCCGAGCAAGTTCGACGCAGGAACCCGCACGTGGTCGTAGTGCACCACCGGGTGTCCGCCCCGATCGGCGTAGCCGAACACGCGGGGTGAGCGCTCGACGGTGACGCCGGGGCTGTCGAAGGGCACGAGAACCATCGACTGCTGGTGGTAGGTGTCGGCGTCGGGGTTGGTCTTGCCCATCACGATGGCGATCTTGCAGCGCGAGCTGGCCGCACCCGACGAGAACCACTTCCTGCCCGTGATCACATAGTCGTCGCCGTCACGTTCGATCCGGGTGCGGATGTTGCGGGCATCGGAGCTGGCGACGTCGGGTTCGGTCATCCCGAAGCACGACCGGATCTCCCCTTCCAGGAGCGGATGCAGCCACTGCCGCTGCTGTTCGGGTGTCCCGAACATGTGCAGGATCTCCATGTTGCCGGTATCGGGTGCCGCACAGTTCAAGGCTTCAGGGGCGATCCAAGGGCTGCGGCCCGTGATCTCGGCAAGCGGGGCGTACTCCTGGACCGACAAGCCCCCACCATGCTCGGGGTCGGGAAGAAAGAGGTTCCACAGTCCCCGGGAGCGGGCCTCGACCTTCAGATCCTCGATGATCTGCGGATGGTGGTCGGGATCGCCGGCCGCCTCCATCTGGTGGCGGTACACCGCCTCGGCGGGATACACGAACTCGTCCATGAACGCGAGCAGTCGCGCCCGGTAATCCTCGACCTTGGGTGTGTAGGCGAAGTCCATGAGCTAAACCTAGCCGACCACTCATCGAGCGACGAGCGACGAGCATCGAGCATCGAGCATCGAGCATCGAGCATCGA
>JBHJOH010000019.1:0-36313 GCA_050329955.1 Acidimicrobiia bacterium
CAGAAGGTGGATACTTGCTCGATGCTCGATGCTCGATGCTCGATGCTCGATGCTCGATGCTCGATGCTCGATGCTCGATGCTCGATGCGAGATGTTCACGATATCGACCCTGGTCGTTCCCCCTCTTGATCGCTAGTCTTTGCCACGGGGCGGAGTCGGGGGCGACGATCCGTGTCGGGGGAGATGGATGTGACCATGTGGCTCAGGCCCGAAGGACGAGGTGTCGCATGACGCCGTTCGTGGTGCTGTTCGTGACGTTGTCGGCTCTCGCCGTCGGCGTCTATGCGGGTTGGGTCCTGCGGTCGCGCATGGACGCACCAGGGCCGGACGATCCCGAGGTCGAGTTGCGCTCGCTTCGTGAGAATCACGCTGGATGTGCCACCCGGATTCGCAACCTCCACCTCGAGCTCGCCCAACTGGAGACGAAACTCTCGATGTCGCGGATCGATGGACCGCCGCGGCCGTCGCCTGCATCGGTGACACAGGACGACCTCACAGGAGCCGCGCGTCTCGCTTCCCTCATGGACGTGCTCGAGTCCGGAACCGAGTCCGACCAGACCGCAGCCGATGAGGACGTTGAGCGCCCCGCCGCCTTCATGTCGATCCTGCCGGCGGATCTCGTCGAGAGTCAGTCGGTCCGGGAGCTTCCCCAGGGGCCGCCGCCGGCCCCGGTCGACCTCGAGGTGGCGTCGGCTTCCGTTTCGCCGATCCGGCCTGGTCCCGTCCCCGAGGTCGGTTCGGATACTGTTCCCGGGATGGCTGTCGATGTCACTCACGTGCCGGTGATCGACACCAACCGCGAGGTTCTCCCGGAGATGGTCATCGCTCTCGCCGGCGACGACCCGGTCATCGAGTTGGAGACGGTCGGCGATGACGACCTGACCCTCATCAAAGGAATCGGTCCCAAGATCGAGGCCATCCTGCGCCAGCAGGGGATCACCACCTTCCGACAGATTGCCGAGCTCGACGAGGCTCAGGTCGAGACCCTGGGCCTGGCGCTCGGGTCGTTCCGTGGCCGCATCGTGCGCGACGACTGGGTGGGTGCGGCCCGGCACATCGTGGGAGCCACCGCCGGCCGGTAGCCCACGGTGGTATCTCCGCCGGGCCACCACCGGTCGCCGGGACGCCGGGCGGGGGCAGCGGGCCTAACCTCGCCCGATGCAGCTCCGCATCGCATTGTTCGGGTCCCGCTTCATGGGACGGGCGCACTCGCACGCCTGGCGGGCGGCTCCCGAGTTCTTCGAACTCCCGGTCACGCCGGTCCTCGACCTCGTGGCTGCCCGCGACGGAGGGAGGCTGACCGACCTCGCCGGGAGCTTCGGCTGGGAACGGACCACCACCCGCTGGCAGGATGCCATCGAGGATCCCGCCATCGGGCTGATCGACATCGGCACCCCCAACCATCTCCATGCCGAGCAGGCGATCGCCGCCCTCGAAGCCGGCAAGCACGTCGCCTGCGAGAAGCCGCTGGCGGGATCGCTCGACGACGCCAGGGCGATGCGTGACGCCGCCCGCACTGCCCGGAAGTCCGCCACCTTCGTCTGGTACACCTACCGTCGGGTTCCGGCGTTGGCCCTGGCACGGGAGCTGGTGGCCGAGGGTCGGCTCGGTCGAATCTACCACGTGCGCGCCACCTACCTCCAGAGCTGGGGCGGTCCGGCCACGCCGCTGCTGTGGCGGTTCCAGGGGAAAACAGCCGGGACCGGGGCGATGGGTGATCTGGGAGCCCACATCATCGACATGGCCCGATTCGTCACCGGCGACGAGGTCGCCGAGGTGAGCGGCGCCACCGAACGCCGGTTCATCGAACGCCGGCCCCTCCCCGAGGACGCCACCACGTCGGCGAAGAGCTCGGTCGACGACGCCGTCGCCTTCGTGGGCCGTATGAAGGGCGGCGCCCTGGCCACCTTCGAAGCGACCCGACTCGCCACCGGGATGAAGAACTCGAACCGCATCGAGATCCACGGGGAGGACGGAGCCATCGCCTTCGATTTCGAGCGAATGAACGAGCTCCGTTTCTTCGACGCCGCCGACTCCCCGCGCATCCAGGGCTGGCGGACGATCCTCGCCACCCACGAGAGCCATCCCTGGATGAAGGCATGGTGGCCTGACGGGCACGGGCTCGGATACGAGCACACCTTCGTCAACACCGCCGCCGACATCCTTCGGGTGGTGGGGGGCGAGGCACCGGAGGCACCGCTGTGCGACTTCGCCGACGCCTATGAAACGCAGCGGGTCATGGAGGCGGCGTTGCTCGCCGCCCGGAATGGTTGTGCCGTTCCCGTCAAGGAGGTCACGTGAGACTCACATCGGCGATTGCATCCCGGGTGGTCGAGACCATCATCGAGCGGGTGGGCGAGCGGGGGGCGGCGGTGGCGGTGGTCGACGACCACGGTGAGCTGCTGGCTTTCCGCCGCAGCGATGCCTGCCCCTTCACCTCGATCACCATCGCCCAGAACAAGGCCTACACGGCGGCCCGGGAACGGCGCCCGTCCAAGGCGGTGGGCCAGGCCTCGGCGGACGAGGGGTTTCCCATGTCGAACTTCGGCGATCCCCGCATGGTCACCTGGGGAGGTGGCATCCCCATCCTGGTGGGGGTGACGGTGGTGGGGGCGGTGGGAGTGAGCGGATTACCCGAACAGGTCGACATCGAACTGGCGGGTGAAGGAGTCCGTCTCGCCCAGGCGCTGCTCACCTGAGCAGGAGCCGAAAGAGGTCAAGAGCGACATTGGCCACGCCGATGGAACCGCCATGAGAGGGACCCGCATAGCCTTTGTTTCGCAGCCGGGGGCCTGGGGCGGACCACCCGACCCGCAGGGGTCTATCGAGATCTGGACCCACGAGGTGGCGCGGCGTCTCGGACTGACATCGACGGTCAGGGTGTACCGGCCGATGGCCACCCGGTTCCTCCGAACGGCCTACTTCGACGGTGTCGAATACGTGGGCGTCCCCAACCGCTACGACCGGGCGCTGGTGCCGTTGGTGAACCGCCTCCCCAACAGACCGGGCCGGCCCCGAAATCTGTCGGTGCTGCGGTTCATGGCCTACGCCGTCCAGGTCGCATGGAACGTGCGGCGGTTCCATCCCGACGTCATCCACATCCAGAACCAGTTCGCGTTCGCACGGGTGCTTCGTCGGCTCAACCCTTCCACGCCGATCGTGCTCCACATGCACGGCGATTGGCTCAGTGAGCTCGACGCCGGGTTCGTCGCCCCCGCCATCGCGGCCGCCGACCAGGTGCTGACCTGTTCGGACTATCTGGGAACCCGCGCCGACCGAGTGTGGGCGGGCCCATCCTGGCGCCGGGCCACGGTGCCGAACGGGGTCGACGAGAGCTGGCTCGACGCCGATCGTGCCGAGTCGGCCACACCCGAGATCCTGTTCGTGGGGCGCATGTCACCCGAGAAGGGCCTTCATCACCTCATCGAGGCCTTCATCGACATCGCAGGGCGGCACCCCGACGTGCGCCTCAAGATCGTTGGTCCCCATGCGCTGCTCCCGCGCGAGAGCGTCGTCGACGTGGCGGACGATCCGGACATCCGTGCACTGGAACGGTTCTACCGCGGTCCCAAGTACTGGGACCAGCTCGAAGACATGGTGCCGCCGGAGCTGGCCGACCGGGTCGACTTCGTGCACGCCATGCCACAGCGACAGCTCCTCGACCATTACCGGACCGCAGTGATGCTGGTCAACCCGTCGCTGTCCGAGGCGTTCGGGATGAGCCTGGTGGAGGCGATGGCGGCAGGGTGCCCCGTGATCGGGACAACCGCCGGAGGGATGCCCGAAGTCGTGGAAGGTGGCGTCACCGGTCTGCTGGTGCCGCCGGCGGACACGGCGGCGCTCACCGCCGCCATCGAGTTGTTCTTGGCCGACCCCGAGCAGCGTCGCCGGATGGGCGAGGCCGGGCGAGCGAGGGTCAGCGAGCGCTTCACGTGGGATACGATCGCCGAGAGCGTGGCGACCGTGTACGGAGGCATCATGACGGGTGTGAGGAAGGAGCGGCGGGCGGTGAAGAAGTACACACGGCTCCTCGCAGCGGCGACGCCGCTCGACCCGGCCACACTCCATGGCGCATCGCTGGTGATCGCCCCCCACCCTGACGACGAAGCCCTCGGCTGTGGCGGCACCATGGCGGCGCTCACCGCCGCCGGCCAACAGGTGGGCGTGGTGTTCATGACCGATGGCGGGCTCGCCGGCCCGGGTGGGCGTCGGATGACAGCCACCGAGCGCAGTGAGGAGGCCCGTCAGGCGTGCGAGGTGCTCGGGGTCAAACCCCCCAACACCTGGATGCTCGACTTCCCCGACGGTGGGTTGGGTCGCAGCGCCGCCGAGGCCACCGAGCGCCTTCGAGCGGTGCTCGACGAGTTCGCCCCGCGCCGGGTGTTCGTGCCGCACGCCAACGACGTCCACCCCGACCACGTCGCCTCGTACCGGGTCACCATGGAGGCGCTCGCCGGCCGTGGAGGGCAGGTCGACGTGTTCGAGTATCCGATCTGGCTGTGGGACCATTGGCCGTGGACCCCGCAACCGGGCCTACTTCCTCCCAGCAGGCGGACGCTGAAGCTGGCCCGGAGGGCGTGGGCGCGCAGCCTCCGACAGCTGACATCCTCCGACATCGCCGGGCTCGAAACGGCGGCGGATGTGAGTGGCGTGCTGTGGGTGAAGCGCACCGCCCTCGACATGTACCGCAGTCAGCTCCCGTCGCTGGGCGAGGTGGGAGGCGGGCGCTTCCTGGAGTGGTTCGACAAACCCACCGAACTGTTCAGGGTCAACCGCTGATCGGCGGCCAACCCTGTCGAGGCCGTCCCGGCTCCGCCTTCGTGCGGCGCGTCCCGGTGCCGGGACCGCTCATGGTCCGCACCACCCGGTCGGAGACCAGCAGCACCACCGCACCCACCGCCAGTGCGGGTCCGATGAACGATAGACCCACCCGGTCGACCGCCCTCCCCGTCAGCCATGGCAACGATGCCGCCCCGAGATTGGCGGCAGCGATCTGATAGCCGATCATCCGGGCGGTGGCGCTGCGGCCCACCCGCCCCGGGGTGAGCGCGATGTGGAGGGGGAAGATCGGCCCGAGTGCCAGCCCGGCCAGCAGCAGTGCCGCCGGCCCCACCCACTCGACCGGCGACCACCACAACACCGTCATGGCAACCACGGTCAACCCGGTTGCGCCGGCCAGCAACCGGTTACCGGAGAAGCGTCCGCCGACGACGCCCAGCAACATCCGCGAGATGGTCAACCCCAGCCAGAACCCGCCGGCCGCCAGCCCGGCTGTCGCCACCGGCACCCCGCGGCCCTCGCTCAGGAACGTGAAGGCGTACTGTCCGGCGACCAGTTCGACGCCGGTGTACACGAAGAAGAGAGCCAGCGCCGCCACCACCAGGCCGGGTCCCGCCTTGACCTCAGCGGACTGCTCGACCACATGCGGTGTCAGCGCCCACGTGCGCCATGTCGCCGTCAGCACGATCGCCACGACTCCGGCCAGGCCGGCCACCGCCGCCATCCCCAGGCGCCACCCGAAGCCGGTGCTCGCCACCGCCGCCGTCATCATCCACGGGCCGATGGTGGCGCCCACCCCGTACCCGGCGTGGAGCAGGTTGAGGGCCCGGGCGTCGAGCTCCAGGGCGGCAAAGGCGTTGATCCCGGCATCGAAGGCGCCGCCTGAGGCGCCGAGAACGAAGGCTGCCACCAGCAGTGCCGACCAGGACCGGCCCGACGTGTACCCGAGCAGCGAAACCGTGGCCACCCATCCGGCCGACACCAGCATGATGCCGACGCCGATGCGCTCGATGATCGACCCCGCTACCGCCGTGATGGCGAAGAAGCCCAGCGCGTACACCCCGGCCGCTGTCCCGAGATCGCCGATACCACGACCCAACTCGGCCGCCACCGAAGGCCACGCCACCCCGAAAGCCGCCGGGGGCATGCCCAGGGCGACGAAAGAGAGCACGACGACGGCCAGGCGGCGGCGGGGTGACACATGGTCACGGTAGATTCGATCCGGTGACGGGACGACTCACAGGCAGGAGGGCAGTGGTGACCGGTGCCGCCGCCGGCATCGGCACCGCCGTGGTGAACGCGTTCCTGGCGGAGGGCGCCAAGGTGTACGCCCTCGACCGGGAACGCTTCGACCTTCCCGGCGCCACCACCATTGCCCTGGACCTGGTGGACTCGGGCCTCGTCGCCGCCCTCCCCGAACGCACCGGCCCGGTCGACGTGGTGTTCAACGGGGCCGGGATCGTCCACCACGGCACGATCCTCGAATGCGACGAAGACGAGTGGGGACGGGTGCTCGACGTCAACGTCACCTCGATGTTCCGTGTGATCAGGGCGTTCCTGCCCGGCATGCTCACCCTGGGAGGCGGCAGCATCGTGAACATGGCGTCGGTGGTCTCGAGCGTGCGGGGCGTGCCGAATCGGCTGGCCTACGGCACGTCGAAAGCCGCCGTCATCGGGCTCACCAAGGCGGTCGCCGCCGACTTCATTGGTCACGGCATCCGCTGCAACGCCATCGCCCCCGGCACCATCGACACCCCTTCGTGGCGGGTGCGAGCCGCCGCGGGCGACGACCCGGAGGCGACCCGGGCAGCATTCGTGGCACGCCAGCCGATGGGCCGGGTCGGCACCGCCCAGGAGGTCGCCGCCCTCGCCGTTCATCTCGCCTCGCCCGAGTCGGCCTTCACCACCGGAGCGGTGCACGTCATCGACGGCGGCATGTCGCTGTGACGACCGCCGTCGTCACCGGAGGCGGAGGGGCGCTGGGCGGTGCCATCGCCCGGCGGTTGGCGAGCGACGGCCACGCCATCGCCGTGGTCGACATCGACCTCGCCTCCGCCACCGTCGTCGCCGACGACATCGTCGCCCGGGGTGGGGAAGCCGAGCCGATCAGATGTGACCTCGCCAACCCCGCCGACATCGATCGCCTGTTCGCCGACCTCCGGGACGGTTGGGGGACGATCGGCGTCCTGGTCAACAACGCCGCCGTGTTCCCCGCCGGAGCGTTCCTCGACGTGTCGCTCGACGAACACGACCAGACCATCGCCGTCAACCAACGCGCCTACTTCCTGTGCTCCCAGCACGCCGCCCGGTCGATGGTGATCGGCGGCGGCGGAACGATCGTCAACGTGGCGTCGATCGTGTGGCACGGGTACTGGGCGGGGATGGCACCGTATGTAGTGGCGAAAGGGGCCGTCATCGCCATGACCCGGGCACTGGCCCGTGAGTTGGGCGTCCACGAGATCAGGGTCAACGCCGTCGCTCCCGGAGCGTTCCCCACCGCCGCCGAACGCGCCCAGCACGACGACCTCGCTGCCTACGAACGGCGCGTCCTCGACTCACAGGCGCTCAAACGGCGCGGCACTTTCCAGGAACTCGCCGCCGCCGTGTCGTTCCTGGCCGGGCCCGAGTCGAGTTTCGTCACCGGCCAGGTGCTCAACGTGGACGGCGGGTGGGTGATGGGCTGACGCCGGGCTGAAGACCCTCCCCGCATCCCGGCGGGCGCGAAGTGCCGTAGCCTGGCGGTGTCATGGCAATCGCGAACCCACCCGTGCTGCACCTCGGCACCCGGGCGATCCCGGTGGTGCTGCCCCGGTTGGCCGACTCGCGGATGCACCTGGCGGCCGTCACCATGTCGCTGCACGTCCTCGGCCAGCTGGGGTTGGGGTTCCGGGTGTCGGTGCCGCAGATCTTCACCGCCATCGTCACCGCCGCCTTCATCGACCTGGTGATCGAGTTCCGACGCAGCGGCCGACTGGTGTGGCCCGCCAGCGCCATGCTGACCGGAAGCGGAGTCGCCCTCATCCTGCGGGTGGTGGGGACCGAACGCGGTGACCACTGGACATGGCAGGGATGGCACTGGTTCGCCATCGTCTCCGCCGCATCCCTCGCCACCAAGTACCTCATCACCTGGCGTGGATCCCACGTGTTCAACCCTTCCAACCTGGGGCTGGTGGCGGCGTTCCTCATCCTCGGCAGCGGCGTGGTCGAGCCCCTCGATTTCTGGTGGTCTCCCCTCGACGGATGGATGACCCTGGCCTACCTGGTCATCGTCGGCGGCGGCTTCCTCATCACCTCCCGACTCGGACTGTTCGCCATGGGAGTGGCCTTCTGGGCCACCTTCGCCGCCGGATTGGGAGTGTTGTCGGCGTCGGGCCATTGCATGACTGCCACCTGGGCGGCCCAACCCGTGTGCGGCGCCGACTTCTGGTGGCGGGTGGCCACCTCACCCGAAGTGGCCATCTTCCTGTTCTTCATGATCACCGACCCCAAGACCGCCCCGGTCCGCAAGCTATCCCGCCTCGTGTTCGCGGTTGTGGTCGCCGTCACCAGCGTGCTGCTCATCGCCCCCCAGCCCACCGAATTCGGCGCCAAGGTGGGCCTGCTCGCCGGCCTCACCCTGCTCAGCCCCACCCGGTACTTGCTCGACCGCCTCATCGGCCCCGAAACGACCAGCCTCGCCCACCGCATCACCACCAGCCGGGGAGCCGTCGTCTCCACCGGCGCCCTCCTGGCGCGGGGTGCCGTCATCGGCTCGATCACCGTGCTGACCGCTTCCGCCGTCGTCATCGCCGGGACCCCCGCCCGAACCGCCCCGGTGGTGGCAGCCGCCGGCACCATCGACATCGAAGTCGACCCCGCCACCCTCCCGGATGTCACCGTCGCCG
Organism: Acidimicrobiia bacterium; assembly: GCA_050329955.1. Taxonomy (GTDB): domain Bacteria; phylum Actinomycetota; class Acidimicrobiia; order Spongiisociales; family ZC4RG35; genus JAOUGY01. The sequence continues at coordinate 8,664 of JBHJOH010000019.1, forward strand.
ACGACGTGTCCGACATCGTCCCCGACGTCGGCGACGGATCATCGCTCGCCCTCGTCCTCGCCGAAAACCTGGCGGTCGAAGCCCAGGCCATGACCACCGGCGACGTCACCATGCTGCTGTCGGTCGACATCGGCGACCGACTGTCAGAAATCGAAACCCTCATCGACACCGCCGCCTCCGACGGCATCCGCCTCGCCACCCACCACCACCTCGACTCGCTCCATCTCCGACTCATGCCCAACGACGGATCCCAGGCCGGCGCCGCCCTCGCTTTCGACGCCACCGGCACCACCGAGACCATCACCTACGACGCCACCGGCATCGAAACCGCCCGCACCACCCAACCCCTCGCCGCCACCTTCGTCCTCCGCCAAGGCCCCGACCGCTGGATGACCGCCCACCAACTCCGTTGAATGCCGCTCGCCCTGGCGGGCTCGCTGTATTCGCCGGCTCGTTGCACTCGCCGAGCTGTATTCGGTCGCTCGCCTGGGGGCTCGCTCCCTGTACAGGCCACCTGCGTGCGGGCTGGGGGCTTCGGCGCCCCACGTAACCCTTCGCGTGCTGGGCACTGCTCGGGGCGTGTCAACGGAGAGCCATCACCTGGTGGGGGGAGAGGAGGAACGGCGGGAGGTAGGCGGGGATGTTGGAGAAGGGGAGGACGTCGGGGTGGAGGTCGATGCCGAGGGTGTCGGTCATGAAGGCGCGGCGGGCTTGGATGCGGGTCCAGGCGGCGGGGTGGGCGGCGGCGAAGGCGGTGCGGAGGGATTCGTCGGCGAGGGCGATGCCGTCTTCGATGTTGGTCGTGAAGTAGTCGGTGCCGGTGGCGGGGATGACGTCGACCTGCATGGCCATGCCGGAGCGGAGTTCGATGGGGGAGTTGCGGAAGACCGGGGAGTTGACCCATTCATCGAGATGGATCTGGTGGCCGGGGTTGAGGAAGATCCCGAAGAAGGGGTCGCCGAGGTGGCGGTCGATGATCTCGAACAGTTCGCCTCCGGTGACGCCGACCCGGAGGGCGGAGTACCACTCGGCGATGGCGGCGAAGTAAGGGCCGACCAGTTTGTCGAGGTAGTCGCCGATTCCGGGGGGTAGGCCGGCGGCGTCGGCGACCACGAATCCAGCCCGGCAGTTGAGACCACCCCACACGCCGAAGGCGGTGGTGAAGCGGTCGCCTTCTTCGATGACGCGGTCGCCGGGGGAGAGCAGGCCGAGGGTGGCGCGGGGCCCGGCGGTGAGCATGAGGTGACAGGACAGTGGCATGCCGTTCCACTCGAGGAGGCGGACGGCCCGGCGTTCGGTCATGCCGGGTCGCAGCCCGAACAGCAGGTTGCGGACGCCCTGGGAGGTCTGACATGCGGCGTATTCGAGGGCGGCCAGCTGTTCGGGTTCGTGGATGACTCTGAGACCGTCGGCGGGGTCGATGAGGAGGTCGTTGGCGTTGTCGACGAGGGCGGGATCCCCGACCAGTTCTCGCAGGGTGTCGACGATGAACGAGGGGACCTCGATGAGCGCCCGGTCGGCGTAGGTCTTCCATCCGATCACGCCGACTCTGCTGCCACCGGTGATGCCTTCGGAACGGAGGATGTCAGGGAGGGGGAGGGACCGGTCGCGGGGTTGGCCGGGCAGGCTGAGGTCCTGGAACAGGTGGCGGCGCATCTTCAGGGGGGCGGCTCCGGCGGTGCCGTGGCATTCGTTGCCCACGAGTACGGCCGGGTCGCCGTCGGGGCCGATGACCAGGATCGCTTCCTCGAAGCGGGGGTCGAAGCCGGTGAGGTAGGAGAGGTTGGCACTGTGTTCGCGGTCGGCGTAGACCACCAGCCGGTGATAGCCGCGGTCGGCTGCTTTCGCTCGGAGCCGTTCCACCCGCGCCCGGTAGATGTGGTCGGGGAGCTCGGGACCGGTCTCCGGCATGCCGAAGTCGGGGAGCTCGGTGCTGATCAGGGTGGGCCGGGTGGTCGTCATGGGTTCCTCACTCGCTACCCGGCATCCAGACTGCCGGGGTGGTGGCGTCGCGTTCGATCACGACGTGGGTGTCGGCGCTGACGTCGATCCAGGGGCCAGTTTCGCCGTCGGGCCACTGGATCCGCACCTCGGCGGCGGTGGCGTCCCCGAGTCCGAAGTGGATCCACCCGAGCGTTCCGCCGGCATGTCCTCCGCCGATGGTCAGTTCCCGGCTGGTGACCCGATCGCCGGCCCGGACCTCGATCCATCCACCCACGGCATTTGGGTTGGGGGCCGGTTGGGACGGGCGGACGGCCAGCCAGTGACCCATCGGGGCCGGCGTGTTGGCATCGCCCCATCCGACGTTGCGCCACAGCTCGACGTTGCTGCGCCGGTTCACCTGGATCAGGTCGAGCATGCCGTCGAGGTTGAGGTCGGCCAGGGCGGCTCCTCGTCCCCGGTTGAAGTCGACGATGCCGGCCTGCTCGGCGCCTTCGACGAAGGTGCCGTCGGTTTGGCCGAGCAGCAGGTTGGAGGGATCGTCGGTCGCGAACTCGGGCATCGCCTCGACGTTGCCTTTGGAGACGAACAGGTCGAAGAAGGTGTCGTTGTTGACGTCGCCGAATTCGGCGTGCCAGGCGGTCGAGGGCATCACGTCGTCGCCCGCGAAGGGGCTGTGGGCGGTGACACCCCGTTCCAGCGCCATGTCGCGGTAGGCGGGACCGGCGCCTTGGTCGGTCAGCGTCTGGAGCTTGTTGTCGCCCTGACTGGTGAGGTACACCTCGGGCCGGCCGTCTCCGGTGAGGTCCTGGCTGGCGATGCCCATGCCCCAGATGCGAATGGGGTCCCAGCCGTCGTCGGGGCCGTAGGCGACCGGGTCGGGCCCCATCCTCCACAGCTGATCACCGCCATCACCGTGGTAGTGGCGATCGTTGGTGAGGCGGAGGTCGACGGTGCCGGTGCGGCCCCAGTCGCTGAACAGCGCCGACAACGTGCACAAACCGGGTTCGAGCGCTCGCGGTGGCTGGTAGCCACCGGTGGCGCCGGGCCGGATCAGGGCGTGGTCGGCGCAGGTGCGGTCCTCGGAGGACTTCAGGTAGTTCCCGAACAGCATGGTGGGAAGGGCGGCATCGCCTTCCCAGGTGGCGGCGAAGGCTGCCGTCCACGCCTCGCCACCGTCGAGCCCCAGTCCGTCGTTGGCCGGCTCGAAGACACATCCTCCCACCCCGCGCAGGGCGACGTTTTCGCCGACCCGCAGCACCGCCAGATCGGTGATGCCGTCCGAGTCGATGTCGATGGGATAGGCGCCGGTGACACCAGTGAGGTCGGTTGCCGGGTGCGGAAGGTGTTGGAACGAGAGCGGTCCGCCCACCGAACCGGCGTTGGTGAACAGTGCCGCTTGGTTCTCGCCGCCGGCGAAGAACAGATCGGGCAAGCCGTCGGCGTTGCAGTCGAACACGGCGACGCCACCGCCCACGAAGTACTCGAAGTCCCCGTCGTAGGTGTGATTCACTCCGGCGACACCCGATTCCTCCACCATCCGGGGGGCGTCGAGGGCTGCCGGCGGCTGCTCCGGACGGAGGGCGGCGACGAGCGTGAAGACCACGGCTGCGGTGACGACGGACCCGGCCAGCCCACCGGCGGCCAGCCAACCGAGGGGACGGGCACCGGGTGTGGCCGGTGGCGGGGGGGAGCGGTGCTGCACCGGTTCGGCGGTGTGGCTGCCATGCCCCGTCATGGGGCCATCACGGCCGATCCGTGGCCCGGGAGCGTCGGCGCAGCGTGGCACGTCCCGCCGCCGACCGACCCGGGTCGGCGATGACATCGCTCAGTGCCAGCTCGGCTGCGCCTACCAGCGGTGCGTCGGAGCCGAGCTGGCTGGACCGGATCGTGACCCGGGCCGCCGCCATCTCGAGGGCCCTGTCGCTCACGGTCCCGGTGACGGTTGCTTCGAGGTACGAGAAAAACCGGTGGTACAGCCCGCCCAGGACCACCAGCTCGGGGTTGAAGATGTTCACGAGGTTGGCGAGTCCCAGTCCGAGCCAGCGGCCGGTCTCGGCCAGGGCGGTGAGAACCGCCTCGTCGCCGGCCTCGGCCAAGGTCTCGACGGCTTCCATGGCTCGCAGTCCTGTGCTGCGGGACACGGAGCACCGCCGGAGCAGGGCGGCTTCGCCCGCTTCCGACTCCCAGCACCCGATCGAACCGCACCGGCAGCGCACCCCGGCTGGGTTGATCAGCATGTGGCCGGCCTCGCCGGCGTATCCACTCGCTCCGAGCATCGGTTCGCCGTCGATGATCACCCCGATGCCGATCCCCATCTCGCCTCCGACGTAGATGAGGTGGTCGGCGCCGGTTCCCGCCCCCCGTCGGTGCTCCGCCAGGGCGCCCAGGTCGGCGTCGTTGGCGACGAGAACGGGGACGTCGATGCCGAGGTGGGTCGCGAGGAGGTCGGCGAGCGGGACGTCGTGCCAACCCAGGTTGGGAGCGAAGTGGACGAACCCGTCGGCGCGGCGGGTGATGCCGACCACCGCCACCCCGACCCCGCACAACACGTGGCCGGGGGGCAGCGCGTCGAGCAGGGGCCCCGCCAGCTTCGAGACGTCCTGCAGGGTCTGCTGCGGTGAGAACCGTGCCCGGGGCCGAGCCACCCGCAGGCGGTTGAACACATGCCCCCCGATGCCCATGGTGGACACCGCGAAGGAGTCGACACCGAGCTCGACGGCCAGCACCACGGCGCCTTCGGGGCGGGTGCGCACCACCGGGGAGGGGCGGCCGGGGCCGCTGGCGACCAGCCCGGGGCTTTCCTGGGTGAGGCCCAGAGCGGTCAGTTCTCCGATGAGGTCGGCGATGGTCGAGCGGTTGAGTCCGGTGATGGCGGTGAGCTCTGATCGGCTCAATGGCCCCGACAGGTGGAGGCGGTCGAGCAGCAGTGCCAGGTTGTGGCGGCGCAGTTCGTCGGCGGCGACACCGAGGCCTCCGCCCTCTTCGCGGGCACTGCTCGTTCGGGGACTGGTCAATGGCGATCCAGGTTTTGTTGGATTGGTCACTATATCCCTCGCTTCCGATCCTCGGGCTGCGATCGACGTGGAGGTTCGTGTCGTGCTCGGAAGGGCTCGGCGAAAGGCTCCCAGAAAACTCGGGGCCCGTTTTGTGGACCTCCCCAACATATCCCGTATATGATCGTTGTGTGAGGAACCCGTTTCCTGTTCGTGAACAGGAAATGGGTGCCTTGCGGGATGTGACCACGTTCCGGGTCCGCCGCTCCCCAGTGGGGGCGGGGTCGCCTGGTGCCGGGGCCACGTCCCGAAGGGATATGAACCGAGGAGGAAATACATGACCAAACGCCGTTTGTGGGCGCTGTTGGCGGTCCTCGCTCTCGTGATCGCTGCCTGTGGTGGCGAGGAGAGCGCAGAGACGACCGAGGCAATGACCGAGACGACCGAGGCCGGCTCGACCGAGACGACCGAGGCAATGGCCGACGAGATCATCGTTGGCGTCTCGTGGAACAACTACAACGAGGAGCGGTGGGCCCGCTGGGATGAGCCCGCCATCAAGGAGGCCCTCGAGGCCGCCGGTGCAACCTACATCTCGAGTGACGCAGGCTCGTCCGCCGAGCAGCAGCTCGCCGACGTCGAGAACCTGATCGCGCAGGGTGCAGATGCGCTCATCATCCTGGCCCAGGACGGCACCGCCATCCTCCCGGCCGTGGCGAGCGCCATCGACCAGGGCATCCCCGTGGTGGCCTACGACCGACTGATCGAGGATCCGAACGCCTTCTACATCACCTTCGACAACGTCGAGGTTGGTCGGATGCAGGCTCGGGCCATTCTCGAGGCCGTGCCGTCGGGCAATTACGTGATGATCAAGGGCAACCAGGCAGATGCCAACGCCGACTTCCTTCGTGGTGGTCAGCAGGAGGTGCTGCAGGAGGCCATCGATGCCGGTGAGATCACCATCGTCGGTGAGTCCTATACCGACAACTGGGACCCGGCAGTCGCTCAGACCAACATGGAGCAGATCCTCACCCAGGTCAACAACGAGGTCGATGCAGTCGTTGCTTCCAACGACGGTACCGCCGGTGGTGTTGTGGCCGCCCTGACGGCACAGGGTCTGGCCGGTCTTGTTCCCGTGTCGGGCCAGGACGGCGACGGCGCCGCTCTGAACCGGATCGCACTCGGCTCCCAGACGGTGTCGGTGTGGAAGGACGCCCGTGAGTTGGGCAAGGCTGCCGGCGAGGTCGCCGTGGCGCTGGCGCAGGGTTCCGCCCTGGCCGACGTTGCAGGCGCAATCGAGTTCACGAGCCCCGGTGGCAACGTGATGGCCTCGATCCTGCTCACCCCGATCCCCGTCACCATGGACAACCTGGACGTCGTGGTCGACGCCGGGTGGATCGAAGTGGATGCACTGTGCCAGGGCGTTGCCTCCGGCACCGTGGCTGTCTGCCCCTGAGATAGCCGGGATCTGATCCCGCGAACACCGACTGGCGCTGCGCCCACGGATTACCGTGGGCGCAGCGCCATCCGACCCCCTTTTCCGACCCCCTTTTCCGAGCCCTTTTTCCGACCCGAGGTGTGACGAATGGTTCAGGCAACCACCACGGCGACCGACAGCGCCGTCGAGAGTGAGCGACGATCGGTCGGCTCCGTTCTGAGAGCAACCGAGATCGACACCCGCCTCATCGGCATGCTGGTTGCGCTGGCGGTGATCTGGGTCGGTTTCCACATCCTCTCGGGTGGGACGTTCCTCACACCTCGCAACTTGTGGAACCTCTCGGTACAGACCGCAACCGTGGCGATCATGGCCACCGGGATGGTGCTCATCATCGTCACCAGAAACATCGACCTCTCGGTGGGATCGATGCTCGCCACCGTCGGGATGGCGATGGCGATGCTCCAGGTCGAGATCCTTCCCGGCATCATCGGCTTCGACAATCCGCTCACCTGGATCATCACCCTGCTGGCCGGGATCGTCCTCGGGGCACTGCTCGGCGCTTTCCAGGGGACGATCATCGCCTACGCCCGGGTGCCCTCGTTCATCGTCACCCTCGGCGGCTTGCTGGTGTGGCGCGGGGTGGCCTGGGCCATCGCCAGCGGCCGCACCATCGCCCCGATGGACACCACCTTCCAGCTGCTCGGCGGAGGATCCCGGGGCACCATCGGCGGCCCTGCCAGCTGGGCCATCGCCGCCGTCGCCTGTGTCGCCATCGTGGCCGGGGTGATCCTCGGCCGGCGCCGCCGGATCAAGTTCGGCTTCAGTCTCAGGCCGCAGTGGGCCGACGCCGTCATCGCCGTGGCCGGTTCGGCGGCAGTACTTGCCTCGGTGGCCGTACTCAACCGCTACTACCTGCCCGAGAACCTGGCCCGGGCCTACGCAGAGGAGAACGGCATCGCCTGGCCCGAGGGCGGGCTCCAGATCCCGCTCGGAATCGCCAACCCGGTCATCATCGCCATCGTGCTGGCCATCATCATGACCTTCGTCGCCACCAGGCGTCGTTTCGGCCGCTACGTGTTCGCCATCGGAGGTAACCCCGAGGCCGCCGAGCTCGGCGGCATCAAAACCCGATGGACCATCGTCAAGACCTTCATGTTGATGGGGGTGCTGGTGGCCATCGCCGCCGCCGTGCAGACCGCCCGCCTCAACGCCGCCGTCAGCGGTCTCGGACAGCTGGCCGAGTTGTATGTCATCGCAGCCGCCGTGATCGGAGGCACGTCGCTCGCTGGTGGGGTCGGGACCATCTCGGGAGCGGTGCTGGGGGCGCTGGTCATGCAGTCGCTCCAATCGGGGATGGTGCTGATGGGGGTCGACGCCCCGTTGCAGGACATCGTGGTCGGCATCGTCCTGGTGGTGGCCGTGGCCGCCGACACCATCTACCGCCGTCGAGTCCAGTGAAAGTGGGTGAGAAGGTGTCCCAAGCAACCCCCCTCGTCGAGATGCGTGACATCCAGGTGTCGTTCGGCGGTGTGCACGCCGTCGACCGGGTCTCGGTCGACCTCTACCCCGGTGAGGTGGTGGCCCTCGTCGGCGGCAACGGTGCCGGCAAGACCACCCTCATCAAGACCCTCTCCGGTGCCCGACCCGCCGACGCCGGTCAGATCCTCATCAATGGCGAGCCAGTCTCGATCCACAACCCCCGCGACGCCAAGCTGTACGGCATCGAGACCATCTACCAGACCCTGGCGCTGGCCGACAACATCGACGCCCCGGCCAACATGTTCCTCGGTCGGGAGCTGCGCACCAAGTGGGGGTCACTCGACGACGCCGCCATGGAGGACGCCACCCGCAAGGTGATGGGTCGACTCAACCCGAGGTTCAAGAACTTCAGGGCCCCGGTGGCATCGCTGTCGGGCGGCCAGCGCCAATCGGTGGCCATTGCCCGGGCGGTGCACTTCAACGCCCGCATCCTCATCATGGACGAACCCACCGCCGCCCTCGGCCCGGCCGAGACCTCTCAGGTGGCCGACCTCATCAAACAGCTGAAGGAGGAAGGTATCGGCATCTTCCTCATCAGCCACGACATCCATGACGTGTTCGACCTGGCGGATCGCATCAGCGTGCTGGCACAGGGCAAGCTGGTGGGAACGGTCAACAAGGCCGAGGTCACCAAGGACGAGGTGCTGGGCATGATCATCATCGGGAAGATGCCGGGAGAGGTCTCGAAGACCGAACTCGCCGAGCTGCACGGTTGATGTGATGACAAAGCTCAGATTTGGTGTCATCTCGACCGCCAACATCGGCACACAGAAGGTCATCCCCGGCATCCAGGGCGCTTCCAACTGCGAGGTGGTGGCCCTCGCCTCCCGGAGCCAGGCGACCGCCCAGGCCGTAGCGGCGGAACTGGGCATTCCCCACGCCTTCGGCTCCTACGAAGAGCTGCTCGCCTCCGACCTGATCGACGCCGTCTACATCCCCCTGCCCAACCACCTCCACAAGGAGTGGACGCTGGCAGCGGCCCGGGCGGGCAAGCACGTGTTGTGTGAGAAGCCGTTGGCGCTCACCTCCGCCGATGCCCAGGAGATGGTCGACGTGTGCGCTGCCGAGGGGGTGGCGTTCATGGAGGCCTTCATGTACCGGCTGCATCCCAGTTGGCTGAAAGCGGTCGAGCTGGTGCGGTCCGGGACCATCGGCAGGCTCCAGGTGGTGAGCACCGTGTTCGGGTACTTCAACGACGACCCGGCCAACATTCGTAACCGCACCGAGACCGGCGGCGGGGCGCTGATGGATATCGGGTGTTACCCGATCAACCTGAGCAGACTGCTCTTCGACGGTGAGCCGCAGCGGATCGAGGCAGCGATCGTGCGTCACCCCCAGTTCGGCACCGACGTCGTGACCACCGCCGTGCTCGAGTTCGACGGGGGACACGCCATGTTCACCGCCTCGACCATGGCCGAGGAATCCCAGGAAGTGCAGATCATCGGCGAGCAGGGCCGGATCGTGATTCCGATCCCCTTCAACATCCCGCCCGACAGGCCATCGGTGGTGAGGTTGTACCAGGGTGGGGATCCCCCCGCCGACCCCCATGTGGAGGTGTTCGAGTTCGCCGCCTGCGACCCGTACACGTCCGAAGCCGAGGCGTTCGCTGCCGCCGTCCTCGCCGGCGATCCGGTGCCGACGCCCCCGTCGGACGGCGTCGCCAACATGAAGGTGATCGAGGCGATCTTCGCCGCGGCGCGGTGATGGCTCCGGTCACCTTCACGCGACCTGCGGGGACGCCCCGCTACCCGCTGGCGGTGATCGATCCCAAAGTGAACCTGAAGGGTCAGATCATGAGCGTGCTGGAAGCACACGGGGTCACCTGCGACCAGATCCTGCTGATCATGGACGAGGTGAAGGCGGATCGTTCGAAGCTGGGCGACTACTTCACGCTCGGGTGACCGTCGGTACCCGGCTGTCACCGTGACGGCACGGTTTCGGATCGTTCGCGTATCACAGCGGCCTGCCGGAGCTCTGTCGGGCATGCACACCAACACCTCGCTCGATGTGGCCCGAGCCCTCACCCCCGGAGACGGGTGGTGGGATCGGCCCAAGCGCACACCCATCGTCAAACTCGCCTTTCTCGGACTGATCCGGCTGGCCCACACCGTTCTCGGGCGCTGAACCCTGAACGCCGGCCTTGACCCAGTGGTGATACCGCCGACTGGGCAGGGTATGCGCAGCCTCCACACGCTCGACGTCGCCAGGGCGGTCACGCCAGGCGACAGCTGGTGGGAGAGCCGTCGCAGGCCCGCTCTCCTGCGGATGGCGGCCACCGGTGTGAGCAGGCTGCTGGCGGTCATCGCCGGCCGGTGATCCGGAAGGCGGGCGATCAGAGGGCGGCGTTCATCCGTTCGATCGCATCGGTGAGCACCGAGACCGAGGTGGCGAAATTCAGTCGCACGAACCCGGATCCACCTGCCCCGAAATCCTCCCCCGGTGTCAGGATGAGTCCCGTCCCCGACCTGATGGTCTCCGCCGCCGGACGGCTGATACCTGTCCGGGCGGTGTCGATCCAGGCCAGGTAGGTCGCTTCGGGTGTGACGAGGTCGAAGCGGCTGTCGAGTCCCTCCGCCACAAGGGTGCGGTTACGGGTGAGCACCGACGTCAGGGACTCCAGCCATCCATCTCCCTCTTCCGACCAGGCAGCCATCGTGGCGGCGATCGACAGGTTCGACACGGCGCCGAACAGATGCTCGGGCCGGGTGGCGAGACCTTCCCACACGGCACCGGATCCGATGTGTGCGACCGCACAGCGGATGCCCGCCAGATTGTGTGACTTGGTTGCCGACGTCACCGTCACCGTCGCTGGATGGAGCGACGAGGCCGGGGTGTGCTGCGCTCCCGGGTGGGTGAGGTCGGCGTGAACCTCGTCTGCGATCACCAGGGTGTGCGACGCGGTAGCCGCCGTCAGCATCGGTTCCAGCTCGTGGTGGCGGAGCACCCGGCCGGTGGGGTTGTGCGGGTTGACCAGGATCAAGGCCGCCGACGAGGCCACCGTGGCAGCCGCTTCGGCGACATCGAAGTGCCAGCCCTCGGATGTGCGTTCGAACGGTATCGGCCGAAGCTGGTAGCCCATCCGGGCGATCGTGTCGAGGAAGGGCGGATAGGTGGGGGTGTGGATCGCCACCGCCGCACCCGGTTCCACCGACACCGACAGCACCGCCTGGACGGCGTTGAGAACATCATCGAACTCCCGGACCCTCCCCGGGGCCAGGCTGACGCCGTGTCTGCGGGTCATCCTCTCCAGAAAGAGCGGCTCCAGCCGCGGGCCGTGCCGAAGATCCGGATATCCGAGATCGCCCCGTTCGATCACCGACGACAGAGCTGCAGCCACTACCGAGGGGATCGGAAAGTCCATGTCCGCCACCCAGGCGGCCAGCTCGCCCTCATCGGCCCGGGCCCACTTGATGCCGGGCCTGGTCCGCAGCCATTCCCGATCGAGGTCATCGAATTCTGCCATCGGCTGGTCGGCCGTGATCACCGGTACACCGGAAGATCGAGCGCCCCGCGCCTGGTGCGTTTCACCTCGGCGAAGTCGGGATGCAACGTCAACGTGACCAGTGCGTCCCACATGGCGAGCGACCGCTCCAGACCGGGGAGAGTCGAGATCACCGGGCCGAACAGCGACGGCCCGTCCGGTGCGCCATAGGTAATGATCGGAGTGCCCACGTCCTCACCGGTCCGTTCCAGGGCGGTGCGCCCGTCGGCGGCAATGACGGCGTCCCAGGACGTGTCGGTGCGGGCGGCCGCAATCTCCTCGGGCAATCCGGCGGCCAGCAGGGACTGTTCGATCTCGCCGGAGGTACCGAACTGCACCACGTTGTGGGGATAGGCGAGTCGATCGCTCTCCCAGATCCCGGTCCCGAATGCTTCGTAGAGCCGTCCGGTGGCATCGGCGCCATACGTGTCCCGGACCGCCGCCGCCACCCGCAGCAGCTCGAGCCCCTTCTCGTGGCGTGGCACGTAATGCTCGCGACCCTCATAGGTACCGTCGTTGATCACCCGGAGCGAAATGAACCGCCAGCCAACCTCGAGGTGGCGGTGCGGTGCCACCAGCCGCAGCCACTTCGATGTCATCCAGCAGAACGGGCAGACCGGGTCGAAGAAGAAGTCGACGTGCATTGGTCCGACTCTACGGCGAGGTCGGATGGAAGGGGACGACGTCGGGTCCTACCCGGGGGAGGAAACAGCGGAGGGAGGAAACGAGTGGGGGGCGCCTTCTTGTTCCTCCCCCCGCCCGGGGGGAGTCCGGCGCCAGCCGGGAGGGGGCGACACCTCTGACGCGAACAGTCGAGTCGCCCCGGATTGCGTTGACGCGCCGGGCGGCGAGGCTCGCGACCGCCGGGGGACTACCGAATTCAGCGTCGATAGGGTGCTTGCTCGTCGATGGCACCGACGTATTCGGCCAGGCCGGTGTGGCCCAGGGCCTGGCGGATGCCCATCGCTTCGCCGAGGTGATACCAGTAGTGGTAGATCACCCGGAGCGACATCGATCCGAAGGTGGTCCCGACCGGATGACCGTCGACGACGGGGTCGACAGCCAGCGTCGCTTCGGTGATGTCGTCGAGATGTGGGTCGCAGGCTTCGGTGATCCGGTACCAGCGTTCCCAGCTGGTGGCGAGGGGTGGCGCGCTGGGTGGGCACCCGAAGCAGTACTCCTGATCGAGCTCGGGCAGGAGGGTGACGCCGTTGAGCCGCTGCAGCCAGTACCGCTGCTCCTGCCATGCGAGGTGGCCAATGGTCCAGCTGATCGAGTTGGCCGGACCGACCCGGGTCGCAGCCGCCTCTTCCGACAGGTCGCTCAATCCACGTGCGAACTCCGATCGGGCGAATCGGATCTGGTCGACGATCGGATGCGTCATGCCGGCTGCTCTGCGGGGGCCGGTTCGCGTTCGGGCGGGGTCGGCGTCGGTGACGACTCGACCCGCTCCTTCTCGATGATGATGACCCGTTTCTGTTTGCCGATGTCCACGTCCCAGCTCCTCACCGTTGGCTGACAGATGATGACCCCCGGTCCGATGCCGGTGTCATGAATCGTTCGATCTCTTCCCACACCGTGCCCGACCGGGGGCGCCCCCATTGCTCCATGGAGTCCCCGGGTCGGCGGAATACCTCGTCGAGTTCGACGGGCTCGGTGGTGGAGAGGATGCGGTCGGCGCCGACCAGAACGCCGGCGACTACCTCGGCGCGGGCGGCACGGTACCCGTTCTCGTGTTCCACCACCTTGCCGGTGAGTTCGACCATGCCCGCCAGGTATCCGTGGTCGTTGGGACCGGTGTGCTCCTCGAGAAGCGCCGAGAGGTCCTTGGTGGCGTAGATGCCACACCCCAGCCGTCCGCAGCGTCCGTCGGAGTGGGGGACTTCGGTGTCGCCCCGCCCGCAGGTAGCCGTCTTCGAGGTGGTCTTCCACGGTTGCCATGCCCCGTGGAGCGCCCCGTCGCGCCATCCCCACAGCCGGAAACCGAGCACCGGGAACGGCGACCAGCCTTCCCGCTGGTCGCGTTTGATGCGCTCCACGGTGTCGGCAAGCAGCGCTTCGTAGCCTTTTCGGCACCCGGCGATCTCGGCCTCGATGCGGGAGACCTCGTCGAGTAGTGATGCCACCTGGCCGCGCAGGTGATCGGCTTTGACCTGTCGGCGTCCCATCGCCAACTCGAGCCGGTCGAGCTCGGGAGGGATGCTCACGCCCCGGTAGCGGAGGCGGAGCAGGTCCAGTTCAGACTGCAGGGCATCGAGTCGGCGGGCCATGTGGGAGAACATACGTTCGGGGAACGTGTGTTCGCAAGCACTTGTCCTCCCTGGTTTTCGCGAATCGCTTCGTGAGGGCATCGGGGGGAGCGCAAAGCGGGCAGCTGCCTCTCGTGCCCACTTCTGCCCGCTACTGCAGATAGGGCCGTTCGCTCATGGGTGCGGGCACTCCGGCGGGTGTCGCCAGGGTGCGGGTTCCCGCAGTATCGGTTGTGACAGGTTTCACGAAAACCCGAGGAGCGAGGAACTCTCTCATGACCGCAACAATCGATCGTCCCGTCGTCGCACCCGTGGCGACCAAACGCAACCGTCTGCTCACCATCGTGGCGATCATCGCCCTGGCGGTTGGCATCGGCTCGTTCGCCGGTGGTGTCTTCGGCGCCGCCTATACCTACAACATGGCCGCAGTCGAGAACGTGACCACCCCCGATGATGCCCGGATCCCCGAGGCAGCGGTGCGGGGCCCGTTCACGATGTGGGCCTAGGCCGACATCATCACCTTCCACCAACTGGATCGCACCGAAGGCCTTCGATATGCGGAGATGCCCCGGACGGTGGACCAGGTCGACGAGGCCGGCAACGTGGTGCTCGACGAAGCTGGTGCTGCGGTGCAGGTCCCGAATGACACCCGGCTCTCCTGGATCGATGCAACCGCTCTGACCAGCGCTCTGAACCTCGGCATCATCGCTTACGCATTCTCCGCCTTCGCCATGGTGGTGGGAGTTGCCATGACCGGTTTCGGGCTCGTCTTCCTCTCACTGCGGGAGAAGACGGCCGCCTGACAACCGAGCAACCATCAGCAACGGTGAGCCCCCGGCAGGTGTCGGGGGCTCACCCGCGTCGGTGGTGGGTGACCACGCAACAACCGTCGCCGCCGGCCGACAGGTGCCACATGGAACTCATCGAACTGCGGATGGAATGCTGGGACGATCCCGAAGCCATCTGGGCGCTGCTCGGCGCCGTCGGCGGAGCCGTCTGACATCTCCGGCCTCTGACCCCTACCGCGGGCGGTCTGGTTTCGCCCGGCGTCGGCTGGAGGGGGTTCTCATGGTCTGTTCCGCGCCTCCACCCCTTCGGCACCCATCAAACCGATGGCGGCTGAGGTTCGCTTCCACGATGCCCGCAACGTCGACTCGAGCGCTCCTGCCCCGGCCGCGATGGTCTCGGCGGCAGGGAGCACCCGGTAGGTGCCGGGTTCGACCCAGGTGGGCACGTAGTCGATCGATCGGCTGACCCAGTTGCCGTTCCGGAGCGCCACGTCGACGAGGACGATGACCCCGTCGATGGTCTCCGGGCGCTGGCGCTGCGCCGACACGAAATTGCCGAGCCCGTACACGATGTACTCGCCGCGATGAAGTTCGACCGGCTGCACCACATGGGCGTGGTGGCCGACCACCAGATCGATGGCGTCCGAGGAGACCAGTGTCCGGGCGGTGGTCTTCTGGAACGGCGTCGGCATGGTCTGGTACTCCACGCAGCAGTGGATGCTCGCCACCACGAAGTCGGCTCCGTTTGACCTGGCCGACTCGGCCAGTCCGATGAGGCGGTCGGTGTCGAGCGGCTCCTCTACCAGCCACGGCATCGCACTCGGGAGGCGGAACCCGTTGAGCCACCAGGTCGC
Source organism: Acidimicrobiia bacterium (assembly GCA_050329955.1). Classification (GTDB taxonomy): domain Bacteria; phylum Actinomycetota; class Acidimicrobiia; order Spongiisociales; family ZC4RG35; genus JAOUGY01. Next base: position 23,947 of record JBHJOH010000019.1, read on the forward strand.
CGAGATGTGGGCGATCTCCATCTCGCCGACCTGATAGGTGGTGACCCGATCGGCTTCGGCGGCGGTGCGGGCCATGCCCGCATGACCCAGCCCGACCGACTCCAGGACATCGAGAGTCTCGACGATCCCGTCGTCCCCCTGATCGAAGGAATGGTTCGAGGCGGTGGAGCACCCGTCGAACCCGGCGTCGGCCAACCCGTCGGCGAGCTGTCGGGGAGCGTTGAAGGTTGGATAACCCGACAGGCCCCGGTTGTCGGCGGCCAACGGCACCTCGAGGTGACACAGGGCCAGGTCGGCGTCCGAGATCAGGCTGCGGACCGGCTCGAACATGGGGCTGAAGTCGTAGGCCTGGCCCGAGCGATCCCCGTTGACGGCGGCGCGCCGGGTCAGCTGCATGTGGATGAGGGTGTCACCGGCGAACGCCAACTCCAGGGAGGGTCGTGGCGGGGGAGTCGCCGGGGTGAGCCCGAGCGCCCTGGTCAGGAACGAGGCCATCTGTCCACGGGTGACCGGATCGTCGGGGCAGAATCCGTCGGGCGCGCATCCTGCGGTGATCCCGGCGGCGTGAATGGCGGCGATGTCGGCCTCGAACACCGACCCGTCGTCGTCGAGGTAGGGATCGGTTCCCGAAGCGTCCAGGTCGAAGGCCCGGGTGAGGAAGGCGGCCATCTGTCCGCGGGTGACCGCTTCGTCGGGACAGAACCGTCGTTCGGCGCACCCCTTGGTGATACCCATGGTGCTGATCCGGTCGATCTCGTCGGCGAAGACCGAGCCCCCGGTGTCGTCGAAGACGGTGGGGCGCGCGGCCGGTGGCGTCGCGAGCGCCCTGACCAGGAAGGCGGCCATCTGTCCCCGGGTGATCGGTTCGTCGGGGCAGAACAGATCGGGCGAAGCGCACCCCCGGGTGATGCCGGCGGCGAAGATCGCCTCGATCGCCCCCTCGTGGACGTCACCGTCGTCGTCGAAGAACGATCCGCCCGGTGCGAGGGTCGGCTCTGCCGCTGCCCCCGTTTGCGCCGGACCCGCCACCGATCCCGCCACCACGGCGGCCACCATCAGCCCGGCGACGACGGCCGGCCTCAATGTTCCGGCATCCGGCCGATGACCCAATCCTGCAGGGCGTCGTCGTCGAGGGTTGTGAACTGGGTGTCGATGACGATGGGAACCCGGCCGCCCCGCAGCACCAGGTCGTCGGGTCCGAAGGTCACCCGTCGCAGCCTGACCTGGGTCACCGCCGAACACGACACCCGGCGGGCGGGAAGGCCTGCCATGACGAGGTCGTCGCAGTCGACCCGCATCAACCATCCGGCCGCCAGCTTGGCGATCCGATCCAGGGCGAGGCGGGCGATGAAGGGGGCCAGCGCCACCAATCCGATTCGTTCGAGCGGCGTGAACGCCTCGGACAGGAAGGTGAAGGGAACGGCCGCTACCACCACGGCGGCCACGACCGCCTCCAGCATCACCGCAGTCCGGTCGAGTGGGACCCGGTCCTCGGTTGGGCGATCCGACCGGGGCGAACCGGGCCACACCACCCTGCTCGACCCCATCCGGGTGAGTACCAACCACAGGATGACGATGATCGGTGTCACGGCGGCCAGACCAGCTCGAAACGCTCGAGGACCATGACGGTGTCGTCGGTGATGGTGGTCCCGATGCCGGCGAAGAAGTCGACGTGGGCCTGACGCCACCACGCCAGGGTCCGGTCGCCTTCGCCCTCGTCCCATGCGAAGGTGTCGTCGACGTCGCCGAAGCGTCGGGTTTCGACCGAGGCTGTTCGGATGACGCACACCGCCTGCCCGGTGCCGTCGAGCACCACGGAGTGGGCGCCGGGGACCGGCAGGGACTCGCCTTCCTCCTCCCAGAGGGCCAGTACCGAGGCGGTGGCCCGCTTGGGGCCGTCCCGCACCAGCAGTGCCAGCTCGGTCGACACCTCGGGGAGGCCTTCGGCGAAGGCCTCGGCGGTGTACGGTCCGTCGGCGCCCGTGGCGGCTACGTAGTCGGTCCACATGGTGTCCGGGTCCATGGCTGGCAGTCAAGCACTTCGATGACGGCGGGGGCGGTATGGAACCGGGTCGTAACATGCAGGTGGTGACGGTCCGCCTCCGTATCGATTCCGACGACATCGATCCTGCAGCCATCGCCGGCGCGGCTGCAGCACTCCGATCCGGTGGTCTGGTCGCCTTCCCCACCGAGACGGTCTACGGCCTCGGGTGCCTGGCCGAGGACCCGGTAGCGGTGCAGCGTGTCTTCGCTGCCAAAGGACGTCCCGCCGACGACCCGCTCATCGTTCATGTGGCCGGCCACTCGGCGCTCGACGGCATCGTGGGCGACGTGCCCCCGCTGTTCTGGTCCCTGGTGCGACGTCACTGGCCGGGTCCGCTCACCCTGGTGGCGGCCCGCGGGCGGCGCATCCCGGCGGTGGTCACCTCGGGACTCGACACCGTGGCGGTGCTGGCTCCCGCCCATCCGGTGGCGAAGGCGTTGCTCGAGGCGGTCGGTGCCCCGGTGGCAGCTCCGTCCGCCAATCGATTCGGTCACGTCAGTCCCACCAACGCCGACCACGTACTCGCCGACCTGGTGGGCCGCTGCGACCTGGTCCTCGACGGCGGAGACACGGCCCTCGGGATCGAATCGACCGTTGTGCGGGTCGAGGCCGACCACGTGGTGGTGTTGCGTCATGGTGCCTTTCCAGTTGAAGATCTGGATGTGCCCCTCCGTGAAGGGGTGGCGCACCGTGGCTCGTCTCCCGGGCTGGGTTCGCGTCACTACGCGCCCGACACCGCCATGGTGGTGATGGACCCGCGGCGACGGGCGCCGCTACCGGAAGCCGGTGGTGTCTACCTGGGCTACGACGAGACCGCCCGCCAGCTGCCGGCCGGCTGGCAGTTCGTTCCGCTCGGCAGCCGCTCGGCCCTCCCGGCGGTGGCGGCCCGCCTCTACCGGGTGCTCCGTGCCATCGACGAACGTCGACCGGGGTTGATCGTGGCCGAGCTCACCGGCAGGGGAGGACTGGGGCGGGCAATCGACGACCGGTTGGTCCGAGCCGCCTCCGGAGTCGTGCTCGGGGACCGAGGAAGCGGCGCCGCCGGCTCTCCGATCGAAGCTCCCGGGCTCTCGAAACCGAATCGGGGCACCTGATCGGTCAAGAGCAGGGTTCTGCTGCCGATGCATTGGCCAGGTGAGCGTTTCAAGGGTCCCCCCGGTTCCCAGCGACGCCGATCGGTTGGACCGCCTGGTCAACCGCATCGCCGTGGTTGGATCGACGATCGCCACGGCCGTGTTCGTGGTGGTCTACTTGGCGACGGGTGATCGGGCTCATCTCGTGACGGCGGCCGGCCCTGCCATCGCCGGGGTGTTCTTCCTGATCCAGCGACTGCGCGATCGGCAGAACGCGTTCGTGGCCGTGATGGTGGGCGCCGCGATCGTCATCGGAGCGTTCCTGCTGATCGGTGAGCCCGGCACGGCGCTCGGTTCGGCTCTGGCCCTGGTGTATGTCGGCATGATCGGCGGGTCGTTCCTGCACCGCCACTTGGTGGGATACCTGATCGGTGGCTCGCTCGTGATCGGCGTGACCCCCTGGTTGTGGAGCGCGCGATTGCCCGAGGGGGTGAGCATCCCCACCACCACCGTGGTGATGGTTCTTGGCTTCTGTGCCTCCTCGGCGACGATGGCGGTGCTGCGAAGTGGGACCGTGGACGCAACCAGCCGGCTCCGGTCGCTGTTCGACTCCGCTCCGGTCGGCCTGGCGGAGCAGGATTGGACCGAAGCCATCGCCCACCTCCGTCGATCCGTCCCAGTGGGCGTCGATCTTGCCGCCCATCTGCACCGCAACCCGGCATTGGTGGCCGAGGTGGTCCAACGGGTGTTCACGCTGCGGGTCAACCTTCTGGCTCAGGACCTCGTCGCAGCTGACAGCACCGAGATGCGGGGATCGCTTCGCCGCACCAGGGTGACCGCCGAGACGATCGCTGGATGGATCGATCAGATCGTGGCGCTGGACCAGGGGCGGGATGTCACGGTGCCGGAGGTGCCGATGCGACGTCTCGACGGCTCCCTCATCCACGTGGAGATCGCGGTGATCGTGGTGAACGGCGACCTGGGAACGGTGATTGCCTCCTTCAAGGATGTCAGCGAGGCGCGGGCGGCCCGCGAGGGGCTCGAGAACCTGGTCAAGGCCAAGGATCAGTTCATCGCCTCGGTGAGTCACGAGCTGCGAACGCCGCTCACGGCGGTGATGGGATTGACCGACGAGGTGAGATCGGGTCGGGTGTCCGATCTCCAGGAGATCGCGGAGCTGCTCGACCTGGTGGCCCGTCAGAGCCGGGAGGTCGCCTACATCGTCGAGGACCTGTTGGTTGGGGCACGGGCCGACATCGGAACCGTCACCATCCACCCAACCGACTTCGAGTTGGGTTCGCTGGTGGAGGACATCGTGACCGGTTCGCCGGCCTTCATCACCGTGGCGGCACCAGGCCACCCGGTGATGGCCCACGGCGATCCGGTCCGGGTGCGGCAGATCATCCGCAACCTGGTGTCCAACGCCGAACGGTACGGCGGGGGAGAACGCCGGGCCTCGATGTATGCGCTCGGTGGCATGGTCTGCTTCGAGATGCGGGATCTGGGCCAACCGCTCGGGTCCGAGGACCGGGGCAGGATCTTCGAACCCTACCAACGGGCCCACGAGCGTCCCGGCGTGCCCGAGTCGGTGGGATTGGGGCTCTCGGTATCGCGTCAGCTGGCCCGATTGATGGGCGGTGACCTGATCTACGACCACGATGGGGAAGCCGTGTTCCGCTTCACCCTGCCGGCGGCGGTCGGGGCACCCGACTGCGATCAGCTCGCGGGGCGTCCGGCACTGCCGAAGGCCGCCACCGAAGATGTTGCGATGGGAGTGAGGTGAGTCAGATGAGTGGAGCCGACTCTCTGATGGTGATGGTGGGCGTGGCGCTGGCGCCGTTGGTGCTGGCGACAGGGTCGTGGCTGGTGGTCGTGCATCTCGAGCGCCTTCGCAACCGACGCCGTCTCCTGACGGGTCTGCGGGCCGTGGTGCGCCGCCCTGTCGTGTTCCCTGCCTACCTGGCGGTGGCGGCCATGTGCGTTCCGATCGGTCTGATGCTCGGTCTGATGGCGCCGACCACGGCGCTGTGGGCGGGCGGCCTCGCCCTAGCAGTCGGAGCCGCTGGGTCGGCGCTGCTGGGGGGTGGTCGGATCGCCATTGACCCAAACGAGTTGGATCTGGAGCTGCGGACGCTGCTCGACGAAGCCGCCTAGCACCGGCGACTAGATCGGCACCCCCACCACCGGACACGGCGCGTTGAGCAGGATCTCCTGAGCAGCCGACCCCATCAGCAGTTTGCCGACCTTCGAGCGGTTCCGGATCCCGATCACGAGATACGCCGCCTCGACCTCACCCGCCCGTTCGATGAGCATGGAAGCGGGGTCACCCATCAGGATGACGGGCGCCGAGACGTTGTCGATTCCGCGGAACTGGTCCTCGACGTCACCGGCCAGGCGGGACTGGAGCACATCCACGAAGGCACTGTCATCGGGCAACGACTGGCGATAGTCATTGACCCGCTCCGGTGTGAGGACGTGAACGGGGACGATCGGGTGTCCGAGAGCGCCGAGCTCGGCCGCGGCGGCCACGACCCTGCTCGAGGAGGGGCCGAGGTCGGTAGCCACCAGTATTGTTTTCATGGTCTCAAGCCTTCCATGTCGATCCTCCCCTCAACATAGACGCCCGGCTGGAATCGCCCATGTCCAGAGGTCATCTTCTAGCGATCGACCAGCTGCCAGCCAGGACGCAGAACGCCCGGAAGGTACAACGTAGAGGGGAACGTACAACGTAGAACGTACCGGACGGGCCAGTAGCCAGCCTCCTCGTCGCTCCCACCTTTTGCACAATGTGCAGAACGCACGCGTTTCGCCCACCTTTTGCACAATGTGCAGAAGGTGGGTAGCTGCTCGCCGCTCGCCGCTCGCGTTCCTGCGTGTTGCGTGTTGCGTGTTGCGTCGGACGTTCCGAGCCAGCAGCCAATCTCGCTCGTCGCTCGTCGCTCGTCGCTCGTCGCTCGTCTGCGTGAGTTGCTGGATCAGGCCTGATCGGCCAATGCCGTGGTCAGTGCCTGCATCATCCAGGTGAAGCTGGCATCGACGTCGGTGTCGAGCCCGAATCCGCGGTTGGTTGCAAGAAGCGCGAACCCGTGGAGCGCCGACCGTACCGTCCGGGCGGCATGGACGGCTTCCTCTCCCTGCAGGCCGAAGCCGGAGAGCAGTGCGATGACCGCTTCGAGAAGCTTTCCCGCCACTTCCTCGTAGGCGGGGTCGCCGGGGCGGGCCACCTGTGTGAGCGGGTAGACGCCGGGGTGCTCGGCGGCATACGACCGGTAGGCGCGGGCGAGGGAGTGCAGCGCCTCGGGGCCGGTGAGGCCCATCACCGCCGCTCGGCATCGCTCGGCCAGTTCCCCGATGCCGCCCAGGGCGATCATCCTCTCCAGTTCGTCCACGCCATCGATGTGGTTGTACAGGGAGGGCGGTTTGACTCCGAGTTCGGCGGCGAGGCGGGCGAAGCCGATCGGGGTGTGCGGCTCCCGATCGAGCAGCTCGGCCGCCACCGCGGCCACGACGGCGGGTGTGAGGCCTGCTCGTGGCATCAGGCGAGGAAGTCGAGAATCAAGGCGGTCACCAGGTCGGGGAACTCGACGTGGGGATAGTGGCCGGCGCCTTCGACAACCAGGTGCTCGCCGCCGAGGCGTTGGGCGACGGCGGCGGCTTCGGCGGATGCGTCGACGAAGTGGTCGTCGGCCGATCCGTACACGGCGAGGGTGGGGACAGAGAGAGCGGCGATGCGTTCGGCCATTCCGTTGCGGTTGGCGGTGAGGGTCTCGAGCACGGCCCGCCGGCGGGCGGAGTCGGCCAGCATGGAGCGCATCCGGCGGATCTCCCGATCGAGGTCGGTCGGCTCGACCTGCTTGTACCAGCTGCGGTAGATCCGGGCCCAGGCGGACGGGGCCCACGGCCCGGCCAGCATCGCCCTGATGGCTCCGGTCTGAAGTTGCCCTTTCAGCGAGTTGTCGGCGTCGAGGTGGGCGCTGATCGCCACCACTGCCGACACCAGATCGGGTCGGTCCACGGCCGCCCACACTGCGGCGGCCGGAGCGAACGAGGTTGCGATCACCGTGGCGGCGCCATCGTCGAGATGTTCGATCAGGTCGATGACGGCTGCGGCGGTCGAGGCGACCGTGTAGGTGGGGGCGAGCGGGGAGTCGCCGTGGCCCGGCAGGTCGGCGGTGACGACCCGGTAGCCGGCATCGACCAGGCGGTCGACCATGGAGCGATACTCGGTGCGGACGTCACCGGCGCCGGGAAGCATCACTAGCAAGGGTCCATTGCCGCAGTCGTCGTAGGCCAGCCTGGCGGTGTGTTTGGTCGTTGTCATCGGTGTCCTCCGGACCTGAACTATTAGAAGTAGACAATAAGCTATGCAGCGTAGTTGTGTCAATCGGTCAGCGGCCTTATGTTGCGGAACATGGGCGGATCCGGCGGATGAAGTCGATGGTCGTGGTGGGTCTGGTCGCCATGGGCCGATCCCGCACAAGAGCGCGACTGCTCGGGTCTTCCTGTCGATTTCGGGATGAGCTGATCGTTCAGAGGGCAGAGTCGGCTCAGCAGAGCCCCGGACAGAGGAGACGAGCGTGACGCAGTACCTGTTGGCAGTGCATGGGGTGGAGGGGGAGAAGCCCCCCACCCCCGAGGTGATCGAAACGATGTACCGGGATGTCGACGTCATCAACAACAAGATGAGGGACGCCGGGGTGTGGGTGTTCGCTGGGGGGCTTCACGAGCCCTCGACGGCGACGGTGGTGAGGGCCGAGAACGGTCAGGTCGTCATGACCGACGGGCCGTTCATCGAGGCCAAGGAGCACCTGGGTGGCTTCTGGGTGATCGAGGCGCCCGACTTGGATGCCGCCCTCGCCTGGGCCGCCGAGGCGAGCGCCGCCTGTCAGGGCGCCGTCGAGGTGCGGCCGTTCCAAGGCGAATGAACGCCGAGATCGACCGGATCTTCCGACGGGAGTCGGGTCGGGCGGTCGCCTCCCTGGCCCGCCGCTTCGGAGACATCGACGTCGCCGAGGAGGCGGTCCAGGAGGCGTTCATCGCCGCCATCCGCACCTGGCCCGAGACGGGGATACCCCCCAGCCCGGCCGGCTGGATCATCACCACCGCCCGCAACCGAGCCATCGACCGGTTCCGACGCGAGTCGAGTCGACACGATCGCCAGGTCGAGGCGTCCCGGCTCGACGAACGGGAGCCGGAGGAGGGGTACGACGTGGGGGACGACCGGCTGCGGCTCATCTTCACGTGTTGTCATCCTGCTCTGGCCGGTCATGCCCAGGTAGCCCTCACGCTGAGGTTGATCGGCGGCATGCAGACCCATGAGGTGGCGCGAGCGTTTCTCCAGTCGGAGGCGACCATGGCGCAGCGCCTGGTCCGCGCCAAGCACAAGATCCGGGCGGCCAACATCCCCTACCGGGTGCCCGATGGGGCCGAGCTTCCCGACCGACTCCGCTCGGTGCTGGCCGTGCTCTACCTGATCTTCAACGAGGGGTATCTGGCCACGTCGGGCGAAGACCTGGTGCGCGACGAGCTGTGTGAAGAGGCGATCAGGCTGGCCCGGCTGGTGGTGGAGTTGATGCCTGACGAGCCGGAGGCGGTCGGTCTGCTGGCGCTGATGTTGCTCACCTCGGCGCGGCGCCAGGCCCGCACCGGCCCGGCGGGGGAGTTGGTCCGCCTGGCCGATCAGGACCGCTCGCAGTGGAGCGCCGTCCACATCGCCGAGGGTCACGCCCTCGTGCGGGCGTGTTTGCGGCGCAGCCGGCCGGGGCCGTATCAGGTTCAGGCCGCCATCGCCGCCGTACATGCCAACGCTTCCGCCGCCGACGACACCGACTGGTCTCAGATCGTGCAGTTGTACGACCAGTTGATGGTGCTGGCGCCCACACCGATCGTCGCCCTGAACAGGGCGATCGCGCTCGCCGAACTGGAAGGTCCTGCGGTGGCGCTCGCCGCGCTCGATGGTGTCGGGCTCGACGGCTACCACCTGTTCCATGCCGCCCGGGCCGATCTGCTCGAACGCCTCGGTCGGGTCGACGAGGCGGCGACCGCCTGTGACCGGGCGCTCGCCGTGGTCGGGAACGCCGCCGAGCGTGCCCTGCTCGAGCGCCGCCGGTTCCGCCTCACCCCGTGACCTTCAGCCCTGGACCGGGAGCCCGGCGACCCCCACGATGGATCGATGAAGACGCGATGGGTCATCTTCGTCGGTGTCTCGCTGCTGCTGGTCGGATGCGCCGCCGGCGTCAACCCTGAGGTTGGCGTCGCTGTGAACGGCGACGTCGCCGGGTTCTGGCAGGGCCTGTGGCACGGGTTCATCTCGCCGGTCACGTTCGCGATCTCGCTGTTCACCGACAACGTCAACATCTACGAGGTGCGCAACAGCGGCAACTGGTACGACTTCGGCTTCGTCATGGGAGCCGGGATCCTGTTCGGCGGCGGTCCGCTCGGTGCGCGACGATCCAAGGATTGACTGCCGTCGTCTGGAACGTGGTCAGAACCGTTGCCAGATGGTCTTGAGGTCGGCGTACTTGTCGATGGCGTGGACCGATCGGTCGCGTCCGAAGCCCGACTGCTTGAAGCCGCCGAACGGCGTTGCCAGGCTGGAGATGTCGTAGGTGTTGATCCACACGGTGCCGGCCTCCAGGTCTTCGGACAGCCGGTGGGCACGTCCCATGTCCGAGGTGAACACGGCAGCGGCCAGCCCGTAGTGAGAGTCGTTGGCGATGGTCAGCGCCTCGACGTCGTCATCGAAGGGGATCACGGTGAGGACGGGTCCGAAGATCTCCTCGCGGGCGACTCGCATCTCGTTGGTGGCGTTGGCCAGGACGGTCGGCGGGATGTAGTACCCGCCGAGGTCGGCGAGCACCCGCTCTCCGCCGAAGGCGACCGTGGCGCCCTCACCGGTGCCAGTGGCGATGTACGAGAGCACCCGTTCCATCTGAGCCTCGTCGATCATGGAGCCGATCTGGGTGGTCGGTTCCAAGGGGTGGGCCTGGGTGAGCCCGGCAGCGACGTGGGCCACCCGTTCCACCAGCTCATCGTGGACCGAGCGTTCCACCACCAGCCGGGTGGAGGCGTGGCAGGTCTCCCCGGCGTTGTAGAAGCATCCCCAGGCAGCAGCAGAGGCGGCGGCTTCGAGGTCGGCATCGGCGAAGACCAACAGCGGTGACTTGCCGCCCAGTTCCAACGCCACCCGCTTGAGGTTGGACTCGGCCGCGTATCCCATGATCAGGCGTCCCACCTCGGTGGAGCCGGTGAACGCCACCATCGCCACATCTGGGTGGAGCGCCAGCGGCTTGCCGGTCTCGTGGCCAAAGCCCGTCACCACGTTGAGGACACCATCGGGGAGACCGGCCTCGACGGCGAGCGCAGCCATCCGCAACGCCGACAGCGGCGATTGCTCCGCCGGTTTCAGCACCACTGAGTTCCCGACCGCCAGTGCCGGGCCCAGCTTCCAGGCGTCGATGATGAGCGGGTAGTTCCAGGGGGTGATGGCGCCCACCACTCCCAGTGGCATCCGGCGGATGAGGGCGCGGTCGTTGGGGCCGGTCGGGGCGATCTCGTCGTAGGTCTTGTCGATGAGTTCGCCGTAATACTGGATGCAGGCGGCGGCGAGCGGGACGTCCACGTGGAGCGAGTCGCTGATCGGCTTGCCGACGTCGATGGTCTCGAGCAGAGCGAGTTCCTCGGCGTGGTCGCGCATGAGCTGTGCCCACCGCAGCATGACCTGCTTGCGCGCTCCCGGTTCCATGCCGCGCCAGCGCTTGTCGGCGAACGCCCGCTTGCCGGCCGCCACCGACCGGTCGATGTCGGAGGAGTCGCTGCGGGCGATCTCGGCACCGACCTGACCGTCCATCGGGCGGATGCGCTCGAAGCGGGCGCCGGAAGCGGCGGCCACGAACGTGCCATCGATGAAGTTGCGGCCCTCGGGGACCGTCGAGTCGAGTGCGTCCTGCCAGTAGCTGCGGGTGGTCGTCACGGTCTCCTCAGTTCTCCATCGGGAGCTCGGCGTCGGCCCAGGCGATGATCCCGCCGGTCATGTTGAGGACGTTCTCGAACCCGGCCTGAGTGACCAGGGCATGGACTGCTTGTGCCGAGCGCTGCCCCGACCGGCAGTACAGGACCACGGTGTGATCGCGGGGAAGTCCCTGGTACCAGTCGTTGATCGCCGACATCGGTTTCAGCTCGGCACCGGGGATGCGGGCTTCGTCCCATTCGTTCTGTTCGCGGATGTCGATGAGCTCGGCACCACCGGCGATGAGCTCGGCGACATCCGTGACTTCCACGCTGGGAATCTCGGAGGAGGCAGGCATCAGGTGAGCATAGATGGGCCTCCGACGGCCGTCTGCCCGCATGGGCATGGACCGTAAAGCCTTCTCGTCACATGGCGGCGATCACCTGGCGATGGACCGCACCACCGGCGCCGGTGCCGCCGCCACCCGGGTGTTCGCCACCTACCGGCGCGACCTCGCGCCGGATGCAGTCTCATAACGTCGTCATGTAACAACGTTATGCTACCGTGGGCGATGTGTCAAGACCCCCCACTGCCGTCAACCTGCTCGAGACGGCCGTAGCGCTGGTCGAAGCCGGAGGACCCGACGCCCTCACCGTCCGACGGGTATCCGAGGCGGTAGGCATGTCGACCATCGGCATCTACTCCCACTTCGCCTCGAAAGAAGGCCTTGTCGGCGCCGTTTGGGGGGTCGGGTTCTCACGGATCACCGCCCAACTATCCGGCGTCGAAAGCACAGGAGTCGACCGCGTCGTCGAACTCGCCACCCGATACCTCGACTGGGCCAGGCGGCATCCGCATCTCTACGGGATCATGTTCGGTCGGACCGTGACCGCGATGACGGTCGACGATGAAGAGCGAGCCTCATCGCGGGCCGCGTTCGATGTTCTGGTCGACGCCTGCACCGGCCTCGTCGCAGACCCAGAAGCGACCGCCCTCACCGTCTGGCAGTACCTGCATGGAGTCGCCGCCCTCGAGATCGCCGCGATGACGCCACCAGGGCTCGGAAGCACCAACCACCCGATGCTCGCCGTGCGGCGACTGATTGGATGAGCCAGCGGCCAGCACCCAGCTGCCAGCTGCCAGCCAGAACAGCTTTCATCGCCCCGACGATTGCCCCGGATGGACCCCTCCGCCACTGCGTGGGGGCCGAAGCTCGTGGGTCCACCTTTTGCACATTGTGCAGAAGGTGGATGCTCGGTCGTCGCTCCGGCGAGAACCGCAGAACGCAGAACGCCGCTTCCG
>JBHJOH010000020.1:0-14809 GCA_050329955.1 Acidimicrobiia bacterium
GTGATGGACGACGCCGACTCGATCCACTCCCCCGGCATCGTCGACGTCGAAGACGGCAGGGTGATCTGGTCGGGAGCCGCCGCCGACGCTCCACATCGACCCGACGTCACCCCCGAGCAGGTGACGGGTGTGCTCTTGCCCGGCCTCGTGAACATCCACGCCCACACCCCGATGGTGCTGCTGCGTGGTGCCGGCGAGAACCTACCCGTGGATCGGTGGCTGCACGAGGTGATGTGGCCCCGGGAAGCCAAGCTCACCCCTGAGCACGTCACGGCCGGGATGACCCTGGGTGCCGCCGAGTTGCTTTCCAGCGGCATCACCACCTCGGTCGAGATGTACTTCCACGGCGAAGCGGTGGCCGCCGCCGCCGACGCCGCCGGGATGCGCTGTGTGGTGACCGCCCCGATCATCGAAGACGCCCAACTCACCCGCTTCGGCACCTGGCAGGAGCAGCTGGCCGAGATGGTGGCCATGCGGGAGCGGTGGGCCGGTTCCGACCGGATCCAGATCGGGATCGGACCGCACGCCGCCTACTCCACCTCGGAGGAGTGCCTGCGGGCGGTGGCGGCCACCGCCGTCGGCCACGACATGCTGGTGCACATCCACGTCGACGAGGCCCGCTGGGAGGACGCTGCGGTCCGGGAACGCACCGGCGGGTTCGGCGCCACCGAATGGATGGCGCATCTGGGGATGCTGGAGGCCCGGGTGCTGGCCGCCCACTGCGTGTGGGTGTCCGACTCCGACATCGAAACGTTCGCCGCCCACCGGGTGGGGGTGGCGCACTGCCCGTGCTCGAACAGCAAACACGGCTCCGGGGTTGCCCGGGTGCTGGACATGCGTGCCGCCGGGGTGAAGGTGGGGCTCGGCACCGACGGTCCCGCCTCCCATCACCGTCTCGACCTGTTCGAGGAGATGCGCACCGCCATGCGTCTCGCCCGGGTGACGGCACTCGACCCGCAGGTGCTCACCCCGCACCAGGTGCTGGCGATGGCGACCCGCGAGGCGGCCGATGCCATCGGCCGGCCCGACCTGGGTCGACTCACCCCGGGCTCGGCGGCCGACCTGATCGCGCTGAGCCTGGACGACCCCGCCTTACATCCGGTGGTTCCCGGCGAGGACGACCTGGTGTCGCGGCTGGTGTGGGGGGCGTCGCCCGCCTCGGTGCACACCGCCTGGGTGGCAGGCAATCGGGTGGTGGCCGACGGCCGGACCCGCACCGTCGACGTCGCCGCCGCCCTGGCCGAGGTGACCGACGCCGCCGCCTGGCTGGCGCGATGACCGCCGACCAGGTGATCGCCCTGCTCGGACTTGAACCACTCCCCGACGAGGGCGGCATGTGGGCACAGACGTGGAGAGACGAGCACGGCACCGCCATCTACTTCCTGATGCGGCCCGACGACTTCTCGGCCATGCACCGGCTCACCGGTGTCGAAGTGTGGCATCACTACGCCGGTGCGCCGGTGCGAATGCTGCTGCTGCACCCGGACGGCGCCATCACCCGGCCCGATCTCTCCGACGACCTGGCGGGCGGGCACCGCCCCTGTGTGGTGGTCGAGCCCGGCGTGTGGATGGGGGCGTCGACAGCCGGGGAGTGGAGCCTGGTTGGCACCACCATGGCGCCGCCGTGGAGCGAGGACTGCTTCGAGCTCGGCGACCGGGCTCAGCTGTGTGCCGCCTATCCGAAGGCCGCCGACGACATCACCCGACTCACCAGGAGCGAACCATGACCGTGGGAACCCCAGCCGAACTCCTCGACCTCACCGGGATGGTGGTGGTGGTGACCGGGGCCGGTGGCGGCCTCGGCGGCGGAATCACAACCCGGCTCTCGCAGGCGGGTGCCAGCGTGGTGGCGCACACCCGCCACAGCCCGGTCGACACCTCGGGGGCGTCCGGGCAGGTGGCGGTGGTGACCGCCGACCTCACCGACGCCGCCGGGCCCGCCCGGGTGATCGAGGAAGCGGTGCGGGCATTCGGCAAGGTCGACGGCCTCGTCAACAACGCCGCCATCCAACCGATTGCCGCCATGGCCGGGATGGACGACGAGGACTTCCGGGCGATGTTCGACACCAACGTCACCGCCGTGCACCGCCTCACCCAGGCGGTGGTCGCCCATCTCATCGACCGGGCCGCCGCTGGGTCGATCGTGCACGTCGCCTCGATCGAGGGCCATCACCCCGCCCCCATGCACGGCCACTACGCCGCCTCGAAAGCCGCGGTGCTGATGCATGCCCGGGCAGCCGCCCTCGAGTACGGGCAGCACGGCATTCGGGTGAACACGGTCTCGCCCGGGCTGATCGGCCGGCCCGGTATCGAAGAACAATGGCCGGAAGGGGTGGCGCGCTGGCAGGCGGCCGCCCCGCTGCGACGGCTGGGAACCCCCGAAGACATCGGCGACGCCTGCCTGTTCCTGCTGTCGCCCCTGGCCCGCTGGATCACCGGCGCCGACCTGGTGGTGGACGGCGGCGTGCTGACCCGACCGACATGGTGAGGACCGACATGAAACTGGACGGACGTGTGTATGTGGTGACCGGTGCCGGCGGCGGCATCGGCGGTGGCATCGCCCGGGTGCTGACGGGTGAAGGCGCCAGGGTCACCCTGGTCGACCTGAGGGAACCGACCGTGACCGACCCCGACACCATGCTGGCGGTGGCGGCCGACGTCACCTCCCCGGACGACGCTGCCGCCGTGGTGGCGGCGACGATCGAACGGTTCGGACGCCTCGACGGCCTCGTCAACAACGCCGGGGTGATCACCCTCGACGCCGCCTGGGACGCCACCGCCGAAGACTGGCGCCGTCACATGGACGTCAACGTGGTCGGCTCGTTCGTGTTCTCGCAGGCGGTCGGCACCCACCTGCGCACCCACGGCGGCGGCGCCATCGTCAACGTGTCGTCGAACTGCGGCAAGGCCGGCTACCGCAACATGGCCGCCTACAACGCCTCCAAGGCCGCCGTCATCGGGCTCACCCGGTCGCTGTCGATGGAGTGGGCGGGCGACGGGATCAACGTGAACGCCGTCTGCCCCGGTGGGGTCGACACCCCCATGCTGTCGGGCGTGGCCGACTGGCTGGAACCCCGCCTCGGCGTCCCCGCCGACGAACTCCTCTCCGGCATGGGCGCCGCCCAACTCGGACGCAAGATCACCCCCGAAGAAGTCGCCAGAGTGATCGCCTTCCTCCTGTCCGATGACGCCGTCATCATCAGAGGCCAGTCGATCTCGATCGACGGAGGGGATACCCCCTATTGAAGAGGCCATGATGCAGAACAGATGGAACGAAGCGGACGCGGCTGCCTTCGACGGCCCGCTCGGCGAGTGTGTGTACGGGTCACGGCTGATCGGGTCGGACCCGAGCCTGGTGCTGCACGGGGGTGGGAACACGTCGATCAAGGCGCCGTTCGTCGACATCACCGGGCGCAGCGTCGACACGTTGTGGGTGAAGGGCTCGGGGTGGGATCTGGGCAGCATCGAGGCGGCCGGGTTCACGCCGTTGCCGTTGGAGCGACTGGCGGAACTGGTGGAGCTGGAGACGCTGTCGGATCCCGACATGATGCGCGAGCTGTCGTCGGCGCGACTCGACCCGGGCGCTCCCCAGCCGTCGGTGGAGTCGCTGCTGCACGCCCTGCTCCCCTACCGGGCGGTGCAGCACAGCCATGCTGACGTGATCGTGAACCTGACCAACCTGGCCGACGGCGAGGCGCGGGTGCGGGAGGTGTTCGGCCCCAGGGTGGTGGTGATCCCCTATGTGATGCCCGGGTTCGACCTTGCCCGGGCGGTGCGGGAGATCTGGCCGGCCGAGCCCGGCGACGAAATCATCGGGATGGTGCTGCTCAACCACGGGCTGTTCACCTTCGCCGACACCACCCGTGAGGCCTACGAGCGCCACGTCGAATTGATCTCACGGGCCGAGACGTGGCTCGACGCCAACGCCCCCGAGCCGATGGTGAAGGTGGACCCGCTCCCCCAGGTGGACCCGGTGGAGTTGGCCCGGCTCCGCCAGGCGATCTCGGCGGCGGCGGGCAAGCCGATGGTGATGACACGGCACACCGACCCGGCGGTGTGCCGTTTCGTGCGGCGTTCCGACCTGGCGAGCATCGCATCGCAGGGACCGCTCACGCCCGACCATGTGATCCGGACCAAGCGGGTGCCGTTGGTGGGAACCGACCTCGACGGATTCGTCGCCGACTATCGCGCCTACTTCGCACGCAACACCGACCGGGCCCGCACCCAGATCACGATCCTCGACCCCGCCCCCCGGGTGGTGCTCGACCCGACGCTGGGGCTGCTCACCATCGGCGCCACCGCCAAGGACGCCGACATCGCCTCGGACATCTATCACCACACCATGCCGGTGATCGGGCGATCCAGCGATCATCTCGGTGGCTACGTGGCGTTGCCGGAAGGCGACCTGTTCGACTGCGAGTACTGGGATCTGGAGCAGGCCAAGCTGCGGTTGGGCGGGGCCCGACCGGAGATGGCGGGCATGGTGGCGCTGGTAACCGGGGCAGCTTCCGGGATCGGCAAGGCGTGCGCCGCCGAACTGTTGAAGCGGGGGGCGGCGGTGATCGGCCTCGACCGCGCCGAGACGGTGGTGGAAGCCTTGAGCGGCCCCGCCTGGCTGGGCATCGCCTGTGACGTGACCGACCCCGACGCCCAGGCGGCGGCGGTGGCGGCCGGGGTGGAACGGTTCGGCGGACTCGACGTGCTGGTTCCGGCGGCCGGCATCTTCGGGGCATCGCAGCCGATCGGGTCGCTCGACCGGGCCGACTGGCGGAAGGTGATGGCCGTCAACCTCGACGCCGTCGCCGACCTGTTCGCCCTGGCCCACCCACTGCTGGCTCTGTCGCCGGTGGGGGGACGGGTGGTGGTGATCGCCTCGAAGAACGTTCCCGCACCCGGCAAGGGTGCCGCCTCGTACTCGGCCTCGAAAGCCGCCCTCACCCAGCTGGTCCGGGTGGCGGCCCTGGAGTGGGCCGACGACGGGATCAGGGTCAACGCCGTCCATCCCGACGCCGTGTTCGACACCGGGCTGTGGACCGAGGAGCTGATCGCCGAGCGGGCGGAGCGCTACGGTCTCACCCCCGATCAGTACAAGCGCCGCAACCTGCTCCACACCGAGGTGAGCTCCGCCACGGTGGCAGGGGTGGTGGCCGAACTGGCCGGTGGACGGTTTGCCGCCACCACCGGAGCCCAGATCCCCATCGACGGCGGCAGCGAGAGGGTGGTGTGATGCGACTCCCGGTCCTCAACATCGATTCGGACGACATCCCCGAACGGGTGCTGGTGGTGGGCGACCCCGCCCGGGCCGCCAAGGTGGCCGAACATCTGGGCGACGTGCGCCACGTCGGCACCAACCGTGAGTACGCCACCTATGTGGGCACCCACCACGGGACCACGGTGGGGGTGGTCAGCCACGGTGTCGGCGCCGCCGGCGCCGGCGTCTGCTTCGAGGAGCTGTGGCGGGCCGGCGCCCAACGGATCATCCGGGCGGGTACCTGTGGGGGGATGCAGCCCGACGTGGTCGACGGCCATCTGGTGATCGTCACCGGAGCGGTACGCGAGGACGGGCTGACCGAACGCCTCGTGCCGATGTCGTTCCCGGCTCTGGCATCGACCGACGTGGTGGTGGCACTGCGCAGCGCAGCACTGGGCTCCGAGCACATCCACGAGGGTGTGGCGTTGACGGGAGCCGTCTTCTACCCGAGCGATGTCCTCGGATCCGACCTGGCGCTGTGGCAGAAGGCAGGCGTAACCGCCGTCGAGATGGAGTGCTCGGCACTGTTCATCACCGCCGCTCTCCACGGTCGTGAGGCCGGGGCCGTGCTCGCCGTCGACGGCAACCCTCTCATCGAGAAGGACGACGACATGAGCGGCTACGACCCGCATCGTCCGGTGGTCCACGAAGCCGTCGACCGCATGATCGCCATCGCGCTCGACGCGCTCGTCACTGCGTGAGCGAGCTACGTCCGACCTCGACACAACCTGTACAGGTGTAGGGGCGAACGAGGGACGAGTGCGCCCAATGCCCGAGCCGTATCGCCCGTCAACACACCGAGGTTGCCGCCGGTAGCGACGAGGCGCGTCAGGGCTAAGACAGCGGCGTGGCCTCCTTGTTGCTGTCCACGGTGAAGGCCGGCACACCGAGGATCGACGACATGCGGAGCGCCGCCTCGACCGCCGTCAGCCGTTCGCCGTTCTCCAGTTCCACCAACCACCAGTTGAGGGTCAGGGACTTCTTGCCGGCCCGAACGGTGATGTAGTCCGAACCTGACTCGAATTCGATCTTGGTGATGTCCTCCCGCGCCAGCTCACCCGGGTCCAGGAAGTCGACCAGTGCACTGCGCACCCCGAGCGGGGTGACCTCGAACCCCTCCGAGGCGCGACGCCACTTCCACAGCGCGTTCACCAGGTAGAGGAACGCCATGACCGCTACGCCGAGGACGTACGGGAAGATGTGGATGATCGAGATGGGCGCCGTGATCACGAGAACCAGCCCGGTCGCCCAGATCCGGCTCGTCAACCACCTTCGGCGCAGGTGTCCCCTCAGCACGCTGCGAGACTACCCGTTCGGGCCCAAGATGAGGCGGGAGGGGCGAGGGGCGAGGGCCGGAGGCCGGAGGCCGGAAGCCGGAGGCCGAAAACCCAGAGAGCGAGGAGCCACCCAGCCGTCCTGAGGGTTGCGTGTTGCTCCGGACGTCGAACATGTCTTCTGCTCGTGGCTGGCCTTGACCTCTCGGGGTTGACGGGTTTCGTACGCCCCGGGCATTGGCCGTCCTCGCGGAGCCTCTTCTGTCGATTCGACCGGCCGCCCACTACAAGGTTGCTCGGATGCGGGAACGTTCTGCAGCGCGGGTTTGAGCTTCCGGCCTCCGGCTCCTCGCCCCTCGCACCCCGCCCCTCGCTCGCCCTGTTCCTGCGGGTAGCCTCGGCGCATGACGACGGCCTTCGTGTTCGGGGGTGGGGGACGATGGGGAGCGGTCGAGGTCGGGATGTCCCAGGCTCTGTTCGAAGCGGGCATCTCGCCCGACCTGGTGGTGGGGTCGTCGATCGGAGCGTTGAACGGGGCGATGGTCGCCGCCGATCCGAGCGTGTCGGGGGCGGCGCGGCTGCGGCAGGTGTGGGAGGAGGTTCAGGAGTCGGGGCTGATGACCGCCTCGGTGTCGGACCGGGTGAGAGCGATACGGCGCCACCCGGTGGCCCTGCACGACAACGCCGGCCTGCGCGAACTGATCCAGCGGGTGCTCCCCACCGATCGGTTCGAGGATCTGGTGGTGCCGTTCCAGTGCGTGGGGGCGTGCATCGAACGGTCCGCCGAGCACTGGTTCACCTCGGGCACGCTGACCGAGGCAATCCTCGCCTCCTCGGCGATACCGGGGCTGTTCCCACCCGTGCACATCGGCGGCGAGTCGTTCTACGACGGCGGGTTGGTGAACTCGGTCCCGGTGGACCGGGCGGTGGCGTTGGGCGCCACCCGCATCTTCGTGCTCCAGGTGGGGCGGATCGAACAGCCGCTGCGTCCGCCCACCAAGCCGCACGAGCCGGCGCTGATCGCCTTCGAGATCTCACGCCGCCACCGCTACGCCCGAGCCATCGACTCGCTCCCCGAAAGCGTGGAGCTGCACCTGTTGCCGAGCGGCAACCCGATCGCCTTCGACGACCGCCGCCAACTCCGCTGGCGGGACACCGCCGACACCGGTCGACTGATCGAGACCGCCCACGCCGCCACCGCCGACTACCTGCGGGACGGGTCGCTGTGAGACTGTGGCCCCGCTGGCTCCGACGAATCGTGCTGGGACCTGCCGTCGTGCTGGCAACGGTGGCGATGGCTTCCACGCTTCCCGGCTGGGCGTTGATCGCCGCGTTCGCTTCGCGATACGTCCCGGGGCGTTGGCGGCCACTCCGGCTGCTGTGGTTCCTGCTGGTGTGGTTGGTCCTGGAGAGTCTGGTGCTGGTGGAGTTGTTGGCGCTGTGGGTGGCGTCGGGTTTCGGATGGAAACTCCGGACCCGCCGCTTCGAGGACTACCACTACCTGCTGATGGGATGGTTCCTGGGACGGGCGGTGGCTTCGGCTCGGCGTACCTTCGGGCTCGACATCGCCTACGAGGACGCCCGGCCGACCGATTTCGACGGCGTCCCGGTGCTGGTGTTCTGCCGCCATGCCGGCCCCGGGGACTCGATCCTGCTGGTCGAGGCCCTCGTCAACCGGTTCGACCGCCGGCCCCGAATCGTCCTGAAAGACACGCTGCAGTGGGACCCTGCCATCGACATCCTGCTGTCCCGACTGCCGTCGAGGTTCATCGAGAGCCGCGGTCGACCCGGCGAGGCGGCGACCCGGGCGATCGGGCACCTCGCCGCCACGATGGGACACGACGACGCCCTGGTCATCTTCCCCGAAGGGGGCAACTACACGGAGGGCCGCTGGAAGCGGGCCATCCACAAGCTGGAGACCGGCGGTCTCACCCATCACGCCGCGCGAGCGCGCACCATGCTCCACGTGCTGCCCCCGAAACCCGGCGGGGTGGCGGCCGCCATCGCCGCCGCCCCCAACGCCGGCATCGCCCTCGTGGGCCACACCGGGACCGAAGAGATGGACAGCCTCGCCGACATCTGGCACGGCCTCAAGATGGACCTGTCCATCGCCACCCGGGTGTGGCGCTACCCGGCCTCGGCCGTCCCGCTCGATCGCCCCGGCCTCGAGACCTGGCTGTACGACCGGTGGGCGGAGATGAATGAGTGGATAGGAACAACGCAGAACGCAGAACGCCGAAGGCCGAACGCCCGGATCCGTCGTCGACCACGCCTCGACCAGTGATCGCGTCTCCTTTTCACGCCCACGCCGACCGGGTCTCCTCTGCCGTGGCACGCTCCCGCGCACGTTTCCTGGCGTTCTGCGTTCTGCCGTTTCTCGTGACTAGTCCTCCCGTGTCTAGCTGGGATGGTCCTCTCGCGGAGCGTTCGTGGGGCCGACGTGATGCTCAGAGCCCAACCACAAGGACGTGAACGTGCACAGGACCCTCGTCGACCGATCCTCTCTCGCCGCCGCCATGCTGGCGATGGCCGCTGCCCGACTCTCGGGGGCCTTGCAGGTGGCGGGGGATCAGTCGAGCGGGACGGTGTGGTTTCACGATGGAGACGTGATCTTCGCCGTCCTCACCAACGACGCGGGATTGGGCGACCACGACGCCGACGACCCCGTGATCCGAGCCCATCGGGCAATCCTTCAGACCCTGGGCGTCCTCTTCACCAACACCGTGCTCACCATCCATCTGCACGAGACCACGGTCGAGATGGACCCGGCCGATCCCAGGTTCGACACACTCACGGTGCTGGCGGCGTTCGAGGAGATTCACCAGCCGGCGTGAAGCTCGGCGGCGTCGACGATGAAGTACGAGTAGCCCTGCTCGGCGAGGAAACGCTGACGGTTGGCGGCGAAGGTCTGGTCGACGGTTTCACGGGCCACCACCGAGTAGAAGTAGGCGATGCTGCCATCGGACTTGGGTCGCAGGATCCGTCCCAGTCGTTGCGCCTCCTCCTGGCGGCTACCGAAGGTGCCCGACAGCTGGATGGCGACGTTGGCGTCGGGGATGTCGATCGAGAAGTTGGCCACCTTCGACACCACCAGCCGGTTCAGCTCGCCGGTACGGAACGCCTCGAAGCGCTGGTCGCGCACCGACTGTGAGGTCTGGCCGGTGATGAGCGGAGCCTCGAGCAGGTCGGCGGCTGCCCGCAGCTGGTCGAGGTACTGACCGATCACCAGCACCCGGTCGTCGATGCGGCGTTCGGCCAGCACCGCCAGCACGTCGAGTTTGGAAGGGGTGGTGGCCCCCACCCGGTAGCGGAGGTTGGGCTCGGAGACGGCATAGTCCATGCGCTGCTCCGGGGTCATCTCCACCCGCACCTCGGTGCAGGCGGCGGGAGCGATCCAGCCCTGGGACTCGAGCTCCTTCCACGGGGCATCGTAGCGTTTGGGACCGATCAGGCTGAACACGTCGCCCTGCTTGCCATCTTCGCGCACCAGGGTGGCGGTGAGCCCGAGCCGGCGCACCGCCTGGATGCGGGCGGTGGCCCGGAACACCGGGGCCGGCAGCAGATGTACCTCGTCGTAGATCACGAGGCCCCACTCGGCCCGGTCGAAGAGCGCCAGGTGCGGATGGCGCTCGAACAGGTCGGGGTCCTCCCCCGCCTTGGGGTCGGCCCAGGTGAGCACCTGATAGGTTGCGACCGTGACCGGCTTGATCTCCTTGCGATCGCCCGAGTACTCACCCACCATCGACGGGTCGATGTCGGTCTTGTCGCACAGCTCCCGCATCCACTGGCGGGCGGCCGAGATCGAGGTGGCGATGATGAGGGTGTGCGAACGGCTGTGCACGATGGCCGACAGCCCGATGACCGTCTTGCCGGCTCCGCACGGGAGGACGAGCGCACCGTTGCCACCCGCCGCCGACCCCCCCGCCCACCACGCCTCCACGGCCTCGGCCTGGTATCCGCGCAGGGTGGCGGTCAGGTCGAGACTGAACGCCTCCCCCTCGGTGTAGCCGGCCTCGTCGGCGGCGGGCCAGCCGATCCGGAGCAAGGCCTGTTTGAGGGCGCCGCGGTCTCCAAGTCGGACCGCGAAGCGGTTGCCGTCGAGACGTTCACCCACCAGCTCCGAAACCATCCGGTCACGCACCACCTCTTCGAGGATGGCGGGGTCGGCGGTGGTGAGCGCCAGCCCACCGCTGTCGAAGTCGCGCACGATCACCAGCCGGCCGTAGCGGCCCATCTGATCGTGAACCTCGGTGAGCACCGACGGTGGCACCGGGTACTTGGCGAACCCGGTCAGTGTCGACGCCACCTCGCCCGGGCTGAGCCCGGCCGAAGCCGCATTCCACAGACTGAGGGGGGTGATCCGGTAGGTGTGGATGTGCTCGGGCGACTTCTCGAGCTCGGCGAATCGGGCCAGCACCGCCCGGGCGTCCTCGGCCTTGGGCGACGCCACCTCGAACAGCACCGTGAGATCGGATTGGACGATGAGCGGGTTGGCGGGGTCGGTCACAGGTCCTCCGTGAGCCGGCCGAGTTCGGAGTCCCAGTCGACCTCGTAGGTGAGTTCCTTGATATCGGACAACCCGGCGGCCAGACCAGCCAGATCGCGTGGGAAGAGTTCGATCCGTTCGGTGTGGTCAACGGCAAGACCGCGGGGCACGTGTGATGCCGGCGTGGCGCGCTCGGCCTCGGTGTCGAGCGCAGGCAGCCCGGCAGCCCGCAAGGCCGTCATCACCTTGGCTCGGGGAAGCGCCGACACCGCCGACGTAGGGCTGATGGCGGTCAGCTTGGCCACCTTCACCCCCACCGCTCGGGAGATCAGCGCAGGGTCGTCGCTGGCGATCCAGGTTGCGGCCGACCCCACCTGCAGCTTGCCGTGGCGGTCGGCGACATCGGTGACCGTTCGTTCCACGTTCGAGGGCACGCCGGTGGGGGCATGTCGGGCGAGAAAAGCCAGGATCTCGTCGGCTTCCATACCGCCGTCGATGGCCGATGCCACCCCACGTTCGTCGATCCGGTAGATGCGGGCGCCGGCGTCCGACTCCAGGTGGGCGAACCGTTCGAGCGTGGCTGCGACATCGGCGGCGAGGTCGGGCGGGGCGATGAGGCTGTGATCTGCCTGCACCACGAAGGTGACCGGGCCGCCCGAAAGCACCTCTTCGACCTGACCGCCGCCGAACAGCAGCCGGGCCGCCGCGGTGAGGGTCGCCTGATCGGCGCCCTCGACCAGCCCCAGCACCTCGGCTTCGGCGAGGAGTTGAGCGGCCGTCTCGACGTCGTGGAGGGTGGGGTAGCGATGAGCGATCCAGGTGGCGAACTCTCCTCGGCGGATCGAGACCCCGTCCAGCTCGGCGATGGCGCGGGCGAACACGCCCCTGGGGACGAGGGCGGTGCCGCTCCACGGCGAGAACTCGTATCGCTCGACGGGTTTGCCGTCGACCGGGAGCTGACGACTGTCGAGCCAGGCCGCCACCAACCGTTGCCAGCGACGGGCGGCCGGCTGCGCTTTCCACTCGGTGATAGCGGTGGTGAGTCGCCACTCGTACTCGACGATGCGGTTGCGGCCTCTGCCGCGCTCCTCGTTGATCACCGCTCCCAGCAGGCCCAAGTCGACCGCCAGCACAGTGAGGAGGCCCACCGTGACGGTGTCGAGCCGCAAGGCCTTGGCCGTGGAGCGAATCGCCTGAACCCCGATTCCTCCTGACTTGAGGGCGGCCACCGGGGAGGCGGCGTACTGGGCGAGCACGCGGTCGAGGGTGGCGACCACGCCCGGCATCGATGCGATCCGATGGTCGCCGGCGATGATGGAGAACTGTGGGACGAACTCGTCGTAGTCGTCGAAGAGCCCGCCCCGCATTGCCACCAGCACATCGAGCCACACCCACAGCTCCCCGGTGTGCCGGTCCCGGCCCATCAACCCGATCGAGCTGAGCATCCGAATGCGTTCATGCTCGCTCATGTAGGCAGTCATCGCCCGGTAGGGGTCGGAAGCCCTGATCGACCCCGGTGCCTGGGCGACCTCGAGAAAGAAGGCGAAGGTGTCGCGGTCGACGTGATCGAGGACTCTCGTCACGATGTCGGGGTCACGCAGCGCCTGCTCGACTGCGTCGACGCGTTCCCATTTGCGCGAGCCGGCGACCACATCGAGATTGGAGGCGATGATCTCGAGTTCGGCACTGGTGTAGCGATCGGCGTACCGCCGGAACGGCCGGGCGGGAAGTTCGACGTGTTCCAACACCCCGGGCCGCAGCGCCGCCCACCCGGCGGAGGGATCGATGAGGAGCAGCTCGGCGAGACCGGCGACGGCCCGTTCCAGCACCTCGGGGTCGGCGCCCGTCTCGGCAATCGCCTGCTCCTTCGAGACCAGACCGCCGTTCCACGCCGTCACCGACAGCAGCTTGGTCTCGGTCATGCCGGCGTGAGCGATGATCAACGGGATGACCGCCTGCGAGGAGACGAGGGTGGCGAAGCGGCTGATGCTGTCGACGGTCTTGGTCGACGACCTGAGATACGGATCGACCAGATGACCGCGACTCACCAGCGCATCCGCCAACGACGGGACACGCCGCAGAAGACGCTCGATGGTGGCGACGCCACCGGATCGAAGAGCGGCGAGGCGGTCGGACACCACCTCGGGACGGGCCGGTTGATACATGGGAGGACCATATCGCGTGGGAGGGACAAGAACCGTTGACCGTTCACCGTTGACCGTTGACCGTTGAACGTGGCGACTGAATACCGGTTGGGATCTGCACCCCCGGCCAAGCACGCGAAGAGCGCACCACCAGCACCGGCGGGGGGTCAGGGGGGTCGTCCCCCCTGGATGTGACAGCACCGGCGGGGGGTCGAAGGGGGGTCGTCCCCCCTGGATGTCACAGCACCGGCGGGGGGTCGAAGGGGGGTCGTCCCCCCTGGGAACCAAACGCAGAACGCAGAACGCAGAAGGCAGAACGCCCAGAAACGTGGCAACAGCCAACGCACGCACCTCCACACCCCCGGCCAAACACGACCCACCCCGCCAC
This sequence comes from Acidimicrobiia bacterium, assembly GCA_050329955.1. Classification (GTDB taxonomy): domain Bacteria; phylum Actinomycetota; class Acidimicrobiia; order Spongiisociales; family ZC4RG35; genus JAOUGY01. The sequence goes on from JBHJOH010000020.1 coordinate 13,544, forward strand.
CAGCACCGGCGGGGGGTCGAAGGGGGGTCGTCCCCCCTGGGGATAGTCGTCCCCCCTGGATGTCACAGATTCACATCCGGACGCGCTCGCCTGCTGGGTCGTACATGGGGCGTAGCGACGCCTTGGCGGGGATCATCTCGCCGGCGACCTGGAGCTGGAACGAGACAGATCGGATCAGGTCGGCGGTGACGCCATCGTGATGCTCGACGTAGCCCATGCCCATGGCGGCGCCGAGGGTGTGGCCGTAGTTACCGGAGCGGAGATACCCGACCCGTTCGCCATCCATGAAGATCGGCTCCTCGCCATACAGCAGCGGGTCGGGGTCTTCGAGCAGGAACTGGACCAGGCGCCGGGTGGGTGGGCCGGCATCGCGTTCGGCGATGAGGGCGTCCCGTCCCACGAACCCGCCGGGTTTGTCGAGGGCGAGAGCGAAGGAGAAACCGGCCTCGATGGGTGAATCGGTGTTCTCCATGTCGAGGCCGTAATCGCGGCGTCCCGCCTCGGTGCGGGTGCTCTCCAGGGTGATCATGCCGGCGTGGGCCAGCCCGAGGTCGGCACCTTCTCTCACCAACGCGTCGTACACGCCGAGGGCGAACTCGCTGGGGATGTACAGCTCCCAACCGAGCTCGCCCACGAAGCTCATCCGGAAAGCCCACCCGAGGGCGCATTCGAGATCGACCTGCTGGGCGGTGAAGTACGGGAAGGCAACGTTGGAGAGGTCGGCGTCGCCGATGCGGGACAACAGCTCCCGCGATCGCGGCCCCTGCACGCTGAGCAGCGTCATCGCCGAGGTGAGGTCGGAGACATGGACCCGGTCGTCGGGACCGATCGCCCGGCGCAATATGGTGAGCACCCGCCGGTGGAAGGCCTCGGCCACCACCACCAGGAACCGGTGTTCGGCCAGCCGGGTGATGGTGAGGTCGGCCAGGGTCTTGCCGGCCGGGCTCATCCACTGGGTGTACACGCAGCGTCCCGGTTCAACCGCCAGGTCGTTTCCGCTGAGATGGTTGAGGACCCGTTCGGCGTCGCGACCCTCCACCGACAGCTTCGACATCGACGACATGTCGTAGAGGGCGACGGCGTTGCGGGTGGCGTGATGCTCGGCGGCGTGATGGTCCCACCATCCCTGGCGGCCGTAGGTGAGCTGGTGGGGGATGTCGGTGTCGACCGGGCCGAACCACGACACGTTCTCCCATCCCGACGACTCACCGAAGCGGGCACCCGCCGCCGCCAGTCGGTCGTGGAGGACGGAGCGGCGGATGTTGC
>JBHJOH010000021.1:0-15117 GCA_050329955.1 Acidimicrobiia bacterium
GCTGCGTCTGGAGGTGATCCTCGACGGCTTCGAGTCGCTGCTGGTGACGCGACCGGAGCTGGACCCGACACTGCTGGCAGAGCAGGTACGCCAGCTCGTCTTCGACGCCCTGGGCTGGCGACCCGCCCCAGAGGGCCCCGCTGGCTGACCGGACCGAGCGGCCGAATCGCCCGACCACCGGATGGCGACCGGGCACCGGGCCCGGCTCGGGTTCGAAGTCGGCGACGCTCACACCCCATCGGGGGTAGGGGGTATCAGCACGATCCTGCCAACGTGGCTCCGCTCGAGCAGACGGCGCTGCGCCTGCGCCATGTCGAAGAGCGGAAACGTCTCGACGGCGGGCGGGTTGATCGAGCCGGACTCGATCAACCCGATCAGCCGGGGGAACACGGGCTCGGCCCAGGCGGTGGCACCGATCAGGGTCAGATCGTTGAGGTAGAGCGTCCTCACATCGAGTTCGACCAACGGACCGGCGATGGCCCCGGAGGTCACGTACCGGCCGCCGCGGCGGAGCACCGCCAGCGCCGCACCGAATCCCGGGCCCGCCACGGTGTCGACGACGACGTCGATCGAGCCGCCACCGAGCACCGACAAGTCGTTCCGGCCAACGATCCGATCGGCGCCCAGGGCCGCCACGGCATCAGCCTTGGCCGGTGAGCACACTGCCACCACATACGCTCCCCGCGCCCTGGCAATCTGGACCGCCGCCGATCCCACACCGCCGGAGGCACCGGTGACCACAACCCGATCGCCCGGCCCGACGTCGGCGCGGTGCAGCATGTTCTCGGCGGTCCCGCCGGCACAGGGGACGCCCCCCAGCTGGGCATCACTCCAGTCACAGTCGACTGGGAACACCTCACCCACCGGCACCTTCAGGTACTGGGCGAAGGCGCCGGCCAGATCCGACCCCAACCACATGGTGTCCATGGATTCGAAGCCGGCCGCACGCATACATGGCCTCACCAGGACGCGCCGACCGACGACCGCTTCGTCCACCCCCGAGGCAACATCCTCGACCACGCCACAGCAGTCGGTCCCCTGGATCAGCGGGAACGGCGTTGGCCCGTTCCAGCCGCCGTCGACCGAGGCAACGGCGGGGGTACCGTCGGTGCCGTCCGTCACGGTCGGCGAATACCACCCGAGACGGGTGTTGACGTCGGTGTTGTTGACCCCGGCTGCCAGCACCCGAATCACGACCTCGCCGGGACCCGGGATCGGGACCGGCACGTCGCGGTACTCCAACCGGTCGTACCCGCCGATGCCCGTCGTCACGACGGCCTTCATGGTCGGTGCTGCCATGTCCGGAGTCTCGCGCGGAGACCGGCGGTGTGCCGCCTAGGCCCCCAACCCGGCCACAATCGCCGCATGGACACTTCACCGTGGTCGAAGCTCAAGAGCGAGATCTACGCCCTGATCGGACGCAATCCGAAGTCGAACCGGGTGATCTCATCGGTGGTCGACCTGGATCCCGGCCATGTCGTGCTCGACATCGGCTGCGGGCCCGGCGCCGCGGTCAGAACAGTTGCCGGATCGGTTGCGCGAGCGGTGGGCGTTGATCGCAGCGGGCCCATGATCGAGATCGCCCGCCGTCGGTCACAGGATCTTCCCAACGTCGAGTTCGTCGTCGGCGCCGCCGAGGAGCTGCCGTTTCCCGACGGCGACTTCGACCGGGTGTGGACCATCCACTCGTTCCACCACTGGGAGGACCCGGCCCGCGGGATCGCCGAGGTCCTGCGGGTGCTGCGCCCGGGCGGGCGGTTCCTCGTCATCGAGAGCGAGAGCCGGGGATCACACGGTCTCGACCGGCGTCGGGCGGACGAATTGGCCGAACGCCTGCGGAGTGCCGGGTTCACCGATGCATCCGTGTCGAAGCCGGCCCGTCAGCTCGTCGTTGCTGCATCTGCGCCGTGAGACCAGGAGAGCTGCGGTGCGCAACCGCGCCCGCCGCTCTCGACGGTCACTTCCTGAAGTGGAACAGAGCCGTGTGCTGAGTCCCGTTACCCAGATCCAGGCTCATCGTCTTGCACGATGAGGCGTAGCTCTTCGGTGTCTTCCAGTTGAACTGGTAATAGCCGTCGCCCAGGTTCTGCAGTCCCGAACCTCCGGTCGCCACTTCCTCCAACAGGTCGGAGGTTGCGCCTGCGCTGCAGGCCAGCGACGTGACCTCGATGGTGACTCCGCTCAGATCGGTGACCGGAGCCCCGCTCGAGTCGGACACGTGGAACTTGAGGGGGACGGTCTGGCCTGCCTTGACCACGTTCAGCGTCGGCGCGGCATCCACCGGAGCCGAGAAGCCCGAGAACGTGTAGCCCGTCCCGACGATCGGCGTGCACCCGATGGCGCCAGCGAACAAAGAGGTGAACCCGGTTGGGCATGGCGTCTGCGCGATCGCTCCGACAGCGTCGACGAAGAAGCCGGGGTCGGCAGCGATGCAGGAAACGGAGCCTGTGGCTGGCTGATAGAAGCCGGGCGAGCAGGGGGTCGCGACAACTGCGCCGAGGACGGAAACGAAGCTCCCGGCTGGGGCCGACAGACACAGAACCGAACCTGCGGCTGGTTGGTAGGTACCCACCGAGCACAGAGTCCGGGAGATCGCGGCGGGATGATCGACGAAGGAACCGGCATCCGCTGCCACGCACGAGGTCGCGCCGGGCGGCGGACTGATAGAACCCGGGCGGGCAGGCCGTCTGCGCCGTCCCGCCTTCCGTCGCCACGAAGTATCCGGGATCGGCCGGGACACATCCTGCGCCGTTGTCGTAGGCTCCGGGCTGACAGGTCGTCGACGCCTGCGCCGGGTCGGCGCCACCGGCCACGAGGAACACCGCCACCAGGGCGGCAACGAGGGCGAACGCCAATCCCAGGTTGACCTGCGGCCGTATCCAGGCGGCGGCCCCCGAACTGCGGGCTGCACCATTCGATCGATGATCCATGTCACGTCTACCAACTTGGGCCGGGGTGTCCAGCCGTACCCGGTCACCGTGACGAGGGGACGATTGCCGAGCGTTTGCCGGACTCACCGGGCCGGTCGGTCGACGCCCGGGGACTCAGCAATCGGCGGGATGCCAGTGACCTGAAACGAAAGAACCGGGAGGCCGACCGAAGTCGACCTCCCGGTTGTACGGGTTCGGTTCAGGTCACTTCTTCAGATCGAAGCGATCGTTCTCCATAACCTTGGCCCAGGCGGCAACGAAGTCACCCACGAACGTGTCCTTGGCGTCGTTGGTGCCGTACACCTCGGCCAGGGCCCGCAGCTCGGAGTTCGATCCGAACACCAGGTCGACCCGGGTGCCAGTCCACTTCACCTCACCGGTGGAGCGGTCACGGCCCTCGAAGACGTCCTCGGCGGAGGTGGTTGCCTTCCACTCGGTGCCCATGTCCAACAGGTTCACGAAGAAGTCGTTGGTGAGGGCGCCGGGGCGGTCGGTGAGCACACCGTGCTTGGCCCCGGCGACGTTGACGTCCAGAACCCGCATCCCTCCCAGCAGCGCCGTCATCTCGGGCGCCGTCAGGTTGAGCATGAACGCCCGGTCGACCAGCTGGTGCTCGGCCGCCAGCGGGTTGCCCTTCTGCAGGTAGTTGCGGAAGCCATCGGCCACCGGCTCCAGCACTGCGAAGGAGTCGACGTCGGTCTGCTCCTGGGTGGCGTCGGTGCGACCCGGGTTGAACGGCACCGTCACCTCGTGGCCGGCGGCCTTGGCCGCAGCCTCGACACCGGCGCAGCCGCCCAGCACGATCAGGTCTGCCAGCGACACCTGCTTGGCTCCGCTCTGCGCATTGAAGTCGGTCTGAATGCCTTCCAGCACCTTGACCACCGCGCCAACACCCGACGACAGGTTGACGTCCCACTCGGCCTGGGGCGACAGGCGGAGACGGGCGCCGTTGGCACCGCCACGCTTGTCGGTGTCGCGGTAGGTCGAGGCCGAAGCCCAGGCGGTCGAGACCAGCTGGGACACCGACAGACCGGAGGCGCTCATCTTCGCCTTGAGGGCGGCGATGTCGGCGGCGTCGACCAGCTCGTGCTCAGCGGCCGGCACCGGGTCCTGCCAGATGAGCTCCTCGTCGGGAACCCACGGGCCCAGGTAGCGGACGGCCGGGCCCATGTCACGGTGGAGCAGCTTGTACCAGGCCCGGGCGAAGGCGTCGGCGAACAGATCGGGGTTCTCGTGGAACCGCTTCGAGATGTCGTGGTAGATGGGATCCATCTTCATCGCCATGTCCGCCGTCGTCATCATCGGCAGAACCTTCTTCGAGGCGTCGTGTGCAGACGGAGGCATGTCCTCATCGGCGATGTCCTTCGGATGCCACTGCCAGGCGCCGGCCGGGCTCTTGGCGAGCTCCCAGTCGTACTTGAAGAGCAGGTCGAAGTAGCCGTTGTCCCAACGGATCGGGTCGGCCGTCCAGGCACCCTCGATGCCCGAGGTGATGGTGTCGTCGCCCACGCCGCTGGCAAAGGTGCTGGTCCAGCCCAGACCCTGCTCGGCGAGACCGGCGCCCTCGGGCTCACGCCCGACATGGCCGTCGGGGTCGGCGGCGCCATGCGCCTTGCCGAAGGTGTGGCCGCCGGCCACCAGTGCCACCGTCTCCTCGTCGTTCATCGCCATGCGGGCGAAGGTCTCGCGGACGTCGCCGGCCGAGCCCAGCGGATCGGGGTTGCCATTGGGGCCTTCGGGGTTGACGTAGATGAGGCCCATCTGAACGGCACCGAGCGGGTTGGCCAACTGGCGGTCGCCGCTGTAGCGCTCGTCACCCAGCCACACCTGCTCGGGACCCCAGTAGACGTCCTCCTCGGGGGCCCAGATGTCGTCGCGACCGCCGCCGAAGCCGAAGGTCTTGAAGCCCATGGTCTCGAGGGCACGGTTGCCGGCGAAGACCAGCAGGTCGGCCCACGAGATCTTGCGCCCGTACTTCTGCTTGATCGGCCACAGCAGCCGGCGGGCCTTGTCGAGGTTGGCGTTGTCGGGCCAGCTGTTGAGCGGGGCGAAGCGCTGAGCGCCGGCGCCACCGCCACCGCGACCGTCGAGCGTGCGGTAGGTGCCGGCGGCGTGCCATGTCATACGGATGAAGAAGGGGCCGTAGTGGCCGTAGTCGGCGGGCCACCACTCCTTCGAGTCGGTCATGACGGCGTCGACGTCACGGGCCAGCTCGTCGAAATCGAGGCTCGTGAACTCCGAGGCGTAGTCGAAGTCTCCACCCATCGGGTCGGCGCCCGGATGGTTCTGGCGCAGGATGCGCAGGTTCAACTGCTCGGGCCACCACACCTGGTTGGCGGTGATCCCGATCGACTGGTGATCGGGGTGCATCACCGGGCATTTGGCCTCCGACGGTTCGTCACTTGTGGCGACGGTGCCTTGTTCTTCGTTGCTCATGCTCTCTCCTCCTCGAGGGGTGGTCGGATGTTTCGATTGCGATCTGCGTCAGGCGCTGGCGGCCGAACGTTGACAGGAGGGGCAGTAGCCCCAGTAGATGACCTCGGCCTCGTCGATGCGGTACCCGCGGTCGTCGGCCACGGCCAGGCACGGCGCCTGTTCACGGGCGCAGTCCACATCGACGATGGCCGAACAGCTGCGACAGATGAGATGGTGATGGTTGTCGTCGACCCGGTGCTCGTAGCGGGCGGACGACCCGGCGGGCTCGATGCGGCGGAGCAGGCCCTTGTCGACCAGGACACCGAGAGAGTCGTAGACCGACTGGCGCGAGATGGCTCCGATCTCGTCCCTGACCACCTCGGCCAGAACATCGGCCGTGCTGTGCGGGTGGGCCGAAGCAGCTCCCAGCACCGCGATGCGCTGGGCGGTGACCTGAAGCCCGTGTCTCCGAAGCAGGTCAGCGGGCTCGAGGGGCAGCGGTGACGTCACCAAGGCATTCTTGCCGATTCTGGACTCAGTCCAAAATCGGGTTCGTACCAGATCTCGCGGTCAGCGCTGTTTGCCGCTTCCGAACAACTCGACGGCCTTGTCGATCCGCCGACTGCGGGTGTCGGCGGCCTTGGCGCCATTCACCTGATCGACGTGATAGCGCTGGAGGCTGTTCGACAAGCCGTCGAAGAAGCCTCGAACCCCGGCGCCCGCCATCGCCGCTGCGAAGTCCTCGGGCACATCGACCTGACGGGGGGCGTCGGCGACGGTCAACAAAACATGGATTGCGTCACCCGCGGCCAGCCCGGTCTTCTTGCGGATGGCCGCGCTCACCGGGATCATCGATACCCCGCCCATGACACCGGCCGTGGTGCGGTACTCGTAGCCGTTGACGTTCACGAGCAATGGCGGCCGTTTCCCGGCGCCGAGCATCTCGAGCACCTCGGCTGGGATCTCGATTCCGGTGTTGTTCCCCACACCCGTCAACGTGGTTTCGAAGGATGCGCTCGCCGACTCCTCGCCGCCCATCTCGAGCTCCCGATGTCAGAGGACCGTCAGACTAGCTCGCGTTTTCACACGGCCCAGATGGGCTTGGACGCCGTGGTCCGGCGGAAGTAGATCACCGCCACCAGCCCGACGATGAGGATCGTCTGGAGCGTTGCCTCCGGGCCGAACTGCCCACCGGTACCGAGCGCCGGTCCCGACACATCACCACCGATCAGGCTCGACTCGGTCTCGTTGCCCGACACTGCGAAGCCGAAAACGGCGCCGAGGGCGATGTTCCAGCCGGCGTGGATCCCGGACACGAACCACAGGTTGCGGGTGGCGGCGAAGGCGTATCCGAGAAGCGGCCCGGCGCTGAGGGTGACGGCGAGGGCCGAGAGCGGGGTCGCCCCCGGGTTTGCCAGATGGGCGGCGCCGAACAGGAGAGCCGAAACCCACACCGTCAGATGGGTGCCGAACACCGGCTCCATCCCGGCAAACCAAACCGACCGAAACAAGGCCTCTTCGAAGACGGCCACCAGCACGCCGACCACCACCGCCATCACCAACGCCGGGTCGAACCCGTCGAACCGGGGCTCGAACCACCCGGCGACGATCATCACCACGGTGACGGCGGTGACGAGACCGAACCCCAGCCCGAGTCCGCCCAGTACCGATCCGGTCGTGGGCTTCACCCAGCCGTAGTGGGCGAGCGAGCCCGAAGTGCCCCGGACCAGAAGCCGGGCGGCGATCCAGGCAAGGACCAGCCCGATCGCCCGCGCCGGGATGGTTCCAACGAGGCCGTCGAGAAGAGCCACCAGCCCCAGGATGCCGAACACCGCCGGGAACATGAGACCAAGTCTGAGTCCTGCCGCCGCCGACGAATCACCTGCCATGGCGGCAGTATGCCAGGGCGAGACCAGCGGGGGGCCGAAGCGCACGGACGGGAATCGCCTATGTGAGCCGCACGGGACTGGCGGGATGACCGAGGGCCATCAGGTCGAGGTGGCAACCCGGTTCCGGTCGGCGAGCAGCGGTACACCGAACATGACCAGGAAACCGACGTTCCCCACCACATTGAGAGCACCCCCCGACGTCACCGAAGCCACACTGTCGACCACGAACCACACCACCAGACCGGGCACGAGGATGGCGCTCACCAGCCCCGGATCCTGACTGTGGAGTCGCCGCACCACCACCCACATCGTGACCCCCCAGCCCGCCAGTACGCCGCCGGTGATTCCCGCCAGCAGCCGCGACAGCGGGGTGGCCATGTCGCCGGGCTCGCCGAACACGACCTCGCTGAGAACCCCGGTCGCCGCCATCGTCCCCGGGAACGCCAGCACTGCCACCCCCACACCAACCGCCGCCGTCACCACGCACGCAGCCTCGAGCCACCGTCGTGCCGTTTCCTGTCTCATCTGTTCACTCCTCGTGGTTGTGATGCTGATGGTGCGGGAGCTGCGCACGCGCAACAACTACCTGAGAGGTAATGGCTCCCCATCGTCACCCCCGATACGATCCACTGCGATGGAGCACGACTTCGGAGCCCTCCTCAAGCAGTGGCGGTCCTTGCGCCGGATGAGTCAGCTCGACCTGGGCGTCGAGGCCGTGGTGTCGTCCCGTCACATCTCGTTCCTCGAGACCGGTCGGGCACGACCCTCCCGGGAGATGGTGCTCCACCTCGGCGAGGTGCTCGACGTGCCGCGATCGGATCGCAATCTCATGTTGGAGGCCGCCGGCTTCGCCGCGGCGTATCGAGCCCGGAGCCTCGAGTCCGACGAGATGCGCGCCGTCCGTCAGGCGGCCGAGTGGATGATTGAACGCCACCAGCCGTATCCGGCGTTGATGATCGACCGGCACTGGCGACTGGTCGGCGCCAACCGCCCGGCCATGGTGATGCTCGGCGGGTTCGGCCTCGCCGAGGGCGATTCGTTCCTCGACGCCCTCCTCGGTGACGGGCTGCGGGCGGCCATCGACAACTGGACCGAGTTCGGTCGCCACCTCCTCACGCGGCTCCGATCCGAGAACTCGGCCGCCGGGGGCGATCCGGTACTCGAAGATGCCATCGGAAGGCTGGCGGCCGACCCCACCCTCACCGCCGGGGTGGCGGGGCCGCTTCCCCCCTTCGTGCCCACCCGGTTCCGGATGGGAGACACCACCCTCTCGTTCCTTTCGACCCTCGCCCACTTCGCCGGCGCCGAGGATGTCACTCTCGCCGATCTCCGCATCGAGCTGCTGTTCCCCGCCGACGAGAACACCCGCCAGATACTGAACCTCTTCGCCGGCGAATCGAACTGATCGCCCCGACGGCGGAGGGCGACGCAGGGTGCAGCGGTCGCATCCCACCTCGCCTCGAGCTGGTTGAATCGTCGCCATGGCCCGTCAGCTGTCCGACTTCCGAGTGCTCACCTTCGACTGCTACGGCACTCTCATCGACTGGGAGTCGGGGATCTGGGACGCCCTCCAGCCCCTGATCGCCCGGAGCGGTCGGTCCGACGTCACCCGCAACGACGCCTTGCTGCGCTACGCCCGACTCGAGTCGGCCCAGGAAGCCGAGAGCCCGACCGCTCGGTATCCGGCGATCCTGCGGTTGGTACACCGCTCGTTCGCCGAGGAGCTGGGGATGGAGACCGACGACCAACTCGATGAGGCTTTCGGGGCGTCGGTGCCGTCATGGCCGGCGTTCCCCGACACCGCCGATGCGCTGCGTCGGCTGTCCAGGGCCTACAAGCTGGTGATCCTCTCCAACATCGATCGCCAGAGCTTCGCCGCCTCGAACTGCAAGCTGGGTGTCACCTTCGACGCCATCTACACCGCCCAGGACATCGGGTCGTACAAGCCCGATCCCGCCAACTTCACCTATCTGCACAGCCGCCTCCACCCCGATCTCGGCGTGGAGCCCGGCGAGGTACTTCACACCGCCCAGAGCCTGTTCCACGATCACGTGCCCGCCACCCGGGCCGGACTCGCCACCGCCTGGATCGATCGACAGCGCCTGTCGCAGGGAGGATCCTGGGGGGCCACCGCCGAGGTGACGGATCGCCCGACGACCGACTTCCTGTTCTTCTCGATGGGCGAGATGGCCGACGCCGTCGACGGCTGACCGACCCGGCCTGCTTCCGGGCTCTTCCCGCTCGACTTCCCGATCGAACGCTTCGTGTTTAGTATTTACTAAACGCTACATTCCGAACAGGAGGTTCCTCGCATGAACAGCGCCGTTGCGGCTCCCACCACCGTCCTGTCCACCTGGAAGACCGATGGCACTCCCGTCGCCACTCCGGTGTGGGCGGTGGCGGTGGGCGGTCACTGCTACTTCACGACCCCATCCAACACCTGGAAGGTCCGCCGGCTGGCCCGCAACCCCCGGGTCACCGTGGCGCCCGGCACCAAGCGTGGGGAGCCAACCGGACCGGCGCTGGACGCCACCGCGGTTCGGGTGGAGGATCGCCACGAATGCCGGGGGGTGGAACGGGCACTGATTGCCCGACACCCGGTCGCCCATCGAATGATCTCCCTCGTCACCAGGCTGCGACGTGCCGAGACGCTGGTATACCGACTCGAAGCCTCCGTGGCAGGTGCGGGTTCGTGAGCCGAACGACCGCGTCGCAGGATGTGTACCGGGCGGTGTCCGACCCCAACCGGCGCGCATTCCTCAACGCACTCCTCGATGGGCCCAGGAGCTTCGGGGAACTGGCCGAGCTTGCGCCCATCACCAAGGGGGCGGTCTCCCAGCACCTGTCGATCCTGGCGGAGGTGGGACTGGTGCAGGTGAACCCCGACGACCGCCAACGGCGGTATCAGCTCACGCCCGCGCCCCTCCACGAGATCGACCAGTGGATGGCGGCGTACCGGGTCTTCTGGGAGGACCGCCTCGACCGGTTGGGCGAGGCGGTGGATCGCCGGAGCAAACGAACGTGAGCACCATCAACGTCCACCGTGAGTACGACGCCGACCCTGAGGAGTTGTGGGAGTTGGTCGCCACCAGCGAAGGGCTGGCCGAGTGGCTCATGCCCAACGACTTCGCTCCCGTCGTCGGACATCGCTTCACCTTCACCGACACCCCGCGCCCGCCGTTCTACGACGGGCTGGTGGGATGCGAGGTGCTCGAGCTCGACCCACCCCGGCTGCTGACCATCAGCTGGGCGGGCGGCCCCGTCGACACGGTGGTCACCTTCCGGCTGGTGCCGCTCGGATCCGGCCGAACCCGCCTGGAGCTGACCCACACCGGCTTCTCGGGGCTCAAGGCGGGCATCGTCCGAGCCATCCTCGGCCTCGGCTGGAGCCGTCTGCTGCGTCGTCACATCCCCCGCGCCCTGGCGGCGCACCGCGGCGCCTGATCTCGAACCTCCCTGGGCCTCGCCGGGGATTGGCCCAGGCTCACCGCAACGAGGTGCGCCCGGATTCCACGACTTCGTCGGGGGCCGGGGGCCGGGCGGTGTCCCGTCACCGAACGGGGATCCGCCGTTGTGTGCAAATCCGGACGCATTCCGCCCGCTGGTGCACACAGAACTGCGCCTGGACCCCGAGAACAGCTACGCCGTGTCATGAGTACTTGACTTGATGTCTGCTCTGCTTTACATTGTCGGTGTAAGCAATTCTTGACATCGAGTCAGATCCACTCGACAGAAGAGGAAGGACGCAAATGATCGCCATACCCATCGGCCTGGTTCTGACGCTGCCCATCGTGTTCATGCTGGGCATGCGTTTCAAATGGCCGTTCGTGCTCGACGCCGTGCGTGCCATGAACAAGCGGTTCATGAATCCGCGCCAGATGCGCTCGGCTGGCACGCCCGGCGCCTACGCCGCCGTCATCCACCACGTTGGGCGCTCGTCGGGTCGCCCGTACACCACCCCGGTCGGCGTGGTTCGAACCGGAGACGAGATTCTGATCACGCTCCCCTACGGCACCCGCCCCGACTGGCTCAAGAACGTGCTGGCGGCCGGGAACGCCACCATCGACCACGAGGGAGCCACCATCGAGGTCGGGCAGCCGGCGGTGATCCCGACCGTCGACGTGCTCGACCGTTTCCCCGAGAGCGACCGCAGGACACAACAACTGTTCGCCGTCGATCAGGTACTGCGGCTTCAGGTCGGCGCCGGCGCCGACCTGGGCTGAACGGGGAGACAGCCATGCCGTTCGAAGAGAAGAGCACCTGGGTCGCGTTCTTCACCCATCTGGCGGCGGGGATCTGGTACCTCACAGAGATACTGCGCAAGACGTCTTCCACGCCGGTCGCCGAGGTCGAATACATCGGCGAGTTGGCCGTGATGATCCTCGCCTCGGTCGCCATCACCGTGGTCGCCATGATCGCTGTCGCAATCTTCGCGGCCGGACAGGCTGTCCTCCATGGCGACCTGTCGGGCGACGTCGACAAGACCGACGAGCGGGACAAGTCGATCAGCCGATTCGCCGGCAACATCGGCGGCTACGTTCTCGCTGTTGGGATGGTGCCCGCCATGGGGCTGGCGGTGTTCGAATTCGACCACTTCTGGATCGCCCATGCCATCCTCGCCTCGTTCTTCGCCTCCGAGCTGATCACCGGAGCCATCAAACTCGTCGCCTACCGACGGGGTTTCTGACGGTGGGCAGGAAGACACGTGTCACCAACTCGATCCGGGCACTGCGCTTCGCTGCCGGGGAGATGACCCAGGCCCAGTTGGCCGACAAGCTCGGCGTGACCCGCCAGACGATCATCGCCATCGAGCAGGGGAAGTACTCGCCTTCCCTCGAGGTCGCATTCAAGATGGCACGAGTCTTCGGAGTGCCACTCGAGGAGGTGTTCCAGTATCCCGAAGAGGGCTGATCTCCGGGTGGCGGGGCCCGGGAGGGGAGCCCTCATCGCCGATGTCACCAATGAACCATCGCCAGCCCCGCCACCGGACTCCTGAAGTAGGGGATCGATGTGCCTCGGAGCGACCCCACGTAGACCGTACGGAGGTCGGGACCGCCAAATGTGACGCTCGCCATCCAGGGGGCGACCTCGCCCCCGCACGCCAGCATGTGCTCGGGCCGCACGGCATCGGCCCAGAACGCTTCGAGGAACGCCGCGCCGGCGGCACTCCCCTGATCGTCGTCGAGGATGATCCGCAGCTCTCCCTCCGGTGTGATGGCGAAGATCTGGTCGTTGAAGACGTGGGTGCCCCACAGGTTGCCGAACGAGTCGAATGCGATCCCATCGATGAGGGCGCCGTGGTTGTCCGGGCCAAACACCTCGTAGTCGCCGAGCGACCCGTCAGGCCGCACTCGCATCCGGCTGACCTTGGGACCGCAGGTCTCGGCGACGTACATCCACTCCTCGTTGGCATCGAGCCGGATCTCGTTGGTGAAGGCGAGTCCGTCCGCAACCACCCGGATGCCGGATTCGTCCACCAGCACGATCCGGCCATCTGCGACGTTGGGCGAGATCGCCTCCATCCAGTTGGGGATCATGGTGGAGACGGTCATGTAGATCCGATCCTTGGAGTCCCGGATCACGAAGTTGACCTTGCCGATCCGTTCTCCGTCGACCGAGTCGTACAGCACGGTGTTGGCGCCGGCCCGGGTCATCCGCTCGAGACGGTCGGTACCGAAGTTCGAGATGAGGATGTCACCGTTCGAGGCGAACGCCATGCCGTTCGGGAGGGTCCCCGAGGTGAATCGGCTGGCGTCATCGGCAGCTTCCGCGAAGCTCGAGTCGGCCCCCTGAATGATCAGCTCCTGGTCACCCGTGTTGGCGTCGATCCGCACCACCCCGCCCCGGGCGTCCGCCGCCCACAACATGCCGTTGCGTTCGGCCAGGATGCATTCGGGTCGTTGCAGGCCTTCGCCCACGAAGGCGATGCTCGACCGATCCACCACGAAACCGTCGATCGGATTCGAGACCATACCGCCCCCCTACACCATCACCGCTTCGAAGTCGGGCACCTCCAGCGTCGGAAGCACCTCTTCCATGAACAGGGAGAGTTCCTCTGCCACCACTTCCTTGGGAACCTGGGCGAAGTGCCAGATCAGCGTGATGTACTCGGCGGGAACCCGTTCGATCAGTTCCTGCCACAGCTCCTTGGTCCGTTCGAGCGAACCACCGATGAAGATGTCCGAAGCCTTCATGTTGGCGATGTGGTCGGCTCCCGGCTCGTTGGGGAACTGTGGGAAGAACGGCCCGTAGAAGTTCTTGTAGATGTCGAGGTCGTAGTCGCGCAGCCGCTGGTCGTACTGGGCCTCGTCGGTGCACACGTGCGGCCACCGCACGATGTTCTGTCGCTCTCCCAGTCGACGCTCGATACCGGCTGCCGCAGCGGCTTCGACGTAGAGGTGAGCATGTTTCTCGATGTCGGAGGTCTTCATGAAGTACGTGGGGATGAACCCCTTCTCGGCGCAGTAGACGATCGTCTCAGGGCTCTTCGAAGTCGCCATGAACACGGGCGGGTGAGGCTGCGTGTACGGCTTGGGCACGACGGAGACCCGGCGGACCACCCCGTTCTCGTCGATCTCGCCGGGGGCGCCGGCCAACGCGGCGATTGGGTGAGCGGGGTAGCCAACGACGCCGGTGTCCGCCGGGAACGGAGCCGAGTAACTCTCGCCCTCCAGTACCACCGACTCCTCGGTCCAGCACTTGAGAAGCATCTCGGTGCGCTCCTCGAACAGCTTGCGGTTGAGATGATCGTCATCGCTCTTGTCTCCGAGCGTGGCCACGGCCTGGGAGTGCTGGCCGAGGATGTTGGTCCAGCGGGACTGATACCCGCGTGCCAGACCCACGAAGAACTTGCCCTTGGTGAGGTGATCGAGAATCGCCGTCTCCTCGGCAACACGAATCGGGTCCTGGGTGGCCATCACGTACCCGAGGGCACCGACGTGAGCATTCTTGACGATCGCCGCCCAGTAGGCGTTGAGGATGCCCGGGTTCGGGCCCACCTCGTAGCCTTCGGAGTGGAGATGATGCTCGATCGTGCCGAGACCCCAGACTCCGATGTCGTCGGCCAGGCGCACCAGATCGGTCCACTCGTGCAGGATCTTGTGATAGAGGTCGGCGTCGCGCCCGATCGGGGCCTTGCCGATGCGATCCGCTTCGTCATCGGCGGGCATCATTGGATAGATCTGGACGATCACCTTCGGCTTGGCCAATCTTCGCTCCTAGCTGGGTGCCAGCCAACATAATGCATGATGTGTCGTGCACAAAAGGCTGGAAGTGGGTATTTTCGGTCGCACGCGATAGGAGGCCGAGCGATGGCAATACCCCTTTTCAACTTCATCGATGTGGCCGAGGGTTTGAAGGCGGACCAGTTCGGCATTGGAGACCGCTCGACCATCGAGTCACTCGAGGATCTCGACCCGATCTACCGCCGGCTCCTCGACGATCCGGTGACGGCGGTGGTCTCGGTTATCGCCCCCGACGGCCGACCGAGCCTGACACCGATGTGGTTCGACTACTCGGGTGACCTCGTCCTGATCAACGTGGCGACCCACCGCAAGAAGACCGCCTGGATCCAGGAGAATCCCGAGGTTTCCCTTCTCCTGCTCAATCCGGCCAATCCGTATCACTGGGTCTCGATGAAGGTGACCAAGATCAACGAGCTCCACGAGGACGGACCGGACGGCGCCCGTGTTACTGCTCAGGTCGACAAGATCTGGCAGAAGTACACCGGAGCCGAAGGCTCGTATGGCCTGCGTGACCCGGCCAAGGACGAGCGCCGGATCCTGATGGAATGCCGGGTCGACAAGGTCTCGACCTTCGGCAAGCCCTGACGCCTTCCCGCCATGGACCTTGCCGGGAAGGTGGTGGTCGTGACCGGGGCCGGC
>JBHJOH010000022.1:0-10970 GCA_050329955.1 Acidimicrobiia bacterium
GCCCGGACCGGACCCGAGCTTCGACCACCTGGTGCCGCGCGCCGTCGCTGCGCCACCGCTGGTCGACGTCACCCGGGATCTGCCGGGCGATGTCGAAACGCTGCGCTCGGAGCTGCTCACCTCGACCACCAAGGAAGACTTCCGAAGGATCCGCAAGGCGGAGTTCACCTATCGAACCACCACCGATCCCGATGCGATTCGCGAGTTCCATGCGCGCCACTACGTGCCGCTGGTGGAGCAACGGTTCCCCGATGACGGCCTCATCCGATCGGTCGAACACATGCTGCGCGACCTCCCCCGTGGCGGCGAGCTGGTGTGTGCCGACATCGACGGCACCTGGGTGGCCGGTATCGGCAACGTCGCCGCCGAGGAACGGTACGAGCTCCAGAACCTGGGCATCCGCGACGCCGACGAGTCGATCCGTCAGAAACGGGTGACCGCCGCCCTGCTCATCCGCAGCCTCGAGCGGGCCGTCGAGCTGGGCAAGGGGTCGGTGTCGCTCGGGCGCTCGCTGCCCTTTCTCGGCAAGGGGCCGGTCTGGTTCAAGGCCAAGTGGGGCGGGGCCGTCTCTCGCGCCCACGTCCCCGGCAACCTCCATGTGTTCCTGGACCTGCGCCACGCCCAGGCGCGGCGGGTCCTCGCCGACAGTCCCATCATCCATCGTCTGGGTGGAGACGACCTCGGTGCCGCCGTCTGGCTCGAACCCGGAGACGACCCATTGCGGGTGATCACCCGCGACGCCGAACGATTCCCCGGAATCCTGCGATGGCACGTCCTGGGAGAACCGGAAACGCTGGCGACGGCCGCCTCGCAGCTGTCGGCCAACGACCGCATCCTGGCGATCCCCGTCACCCTGCGGGGCGACAAACCGATCTGGCTGGGCGAGACCGTGCCCCCTCCCGGCCCCCTGACCTGAGGGGGGCGCGGGTCAACCGCCGATGAAAGGGCCGGATTGCCGCTCGCCGAGTAGCGTCGGAACGTCCCGCATCGGGCGTTTCACACCCGGACCAGCAACGAGGCGGTGTAACCGTCGGCGAGAGATCCGGTGACCGTGGCGAGCTGATCGGTCCACCCGTCGGCGAACACGTTGTCGGTCTCGAGCGACAGCTGGGCCAGGTTGGCGACGCTGGCGGCGTAGCGGGCGTCGGTGTACACGGTCTCACACTCGGCTCGAGGCAACGCCCGCTGCGAGATCTTGACGGCGTTCCGACCCGCCGGTGGCATCTGCGACCGATGCGTAGACCTCGAAGTGGGCATGGGGCCATCGGCCCCGGTAGCAGCCCGGAAACACCGAGGTGAAGGTGATGCGCCCGGCGTCATTCGCCACCTGCACACCCCGCAGATAGTTCTCGTCCTCGATCTCGTAGATCGAATAGCGGCCGTCGGCGGTGCAGTGCCACAGGTACACGACCGCGCCGGGGATCGGGTTTCCGGTGGAAGCGTCGACGACCGAGAGCTCCAACGAGATCGGTACGCCTTCGGCCACTCCCGACGAGCCGCCGATGCTGGCGGTGAGGTCGGGGCGCACGACTCCGTCATCGTCGAGCAGGTTGGGACCGTTCGAGCCGTTGGCCGGGAAAGGCCCGGCGGTCTCGTCCGGGATCTCCGGACCGGGTGAAGCGACAGGGGAGGCAGCAGCGGCGGACGAGGTGGACGGTGTCGAGGACGCCGAGGTGCTGGGGGCGGCAGTGCTCGAGGTTGGAGTGCCGGAGGCCGTGCCGGACGACGTCGACGTCGTAGCTGCCGTGTCCTCGCGGCCCGTTACCCCACACGCAGCGAGCAGCCCTGCCAGGCTCATCCCGCCCATGATGCGGAGGATGTCCCTCCGACCGACCAGGTTCGGCACGTCGCGATGGAGGCCCCCGTGGTCGTCGTGCTCCTCGTCGTGGTGCGGGCCGGCGGGGGCGGGTGGGTCGATCACTTCGATGGCTCCTGTGAAGTTGGGAAGGTGAGGACCAGTGATGGCCTGCAGGTTGTGATGAGCGTAGAAGGCAGACATGAGAACCGGCTGAGAGCCCGATCGGCGACAACGGTGTTGCGGGCCTCGATCTGCCCAAGGAGTACGCGCCGAGGCGGTGCGGTGCGCCGACGGCACACTCTCTCTCGCATCCGGCACAATGGGATCATGACCTCCAACGACAGCTTCGGAGAGGAACCGGCGGGAACCGGCGGCACCACGGCCGACCAGAGCACCGCTGCTGCCCTCGGCGTCTTCGGGCGGTACCTCACGGTGTGGGTGGCTCTGGCCATCCTGGTGGGCATTGCCCTCGGCCAATGGCTCCCGGGGATCCCCGAGGCGCTGTCACGCTACGAGTACGCCAGCGTGTCGATCCCGGTGGCCATTCTCATCTGGGCGATGATCTTTCCGATGATGGTCCAGATCGACTTCGGGTCGATCGTGGGGGTTCGGCGCGAGCCAAGGGGACTGGTCGTCACCACCGTCGTCAACTGGCTCATCAAGCCGTTCACGATGTTCGCCATCGCCTGGTTCTTCCTGCTCGTGGTGTTCTCACCGTTCATCGAGGAGGCGCTCGCCCGCGAGTATCTGGCCGGGGCGATCCTGTTGGGCGCCGCCCCCTGTACCGCCATGGTGTTCGTGTGGAGCCTGCTGGTCAGGGGTGACCCTGCGTACACGCTGGTCCAGGTGGCCGTCAACGACCTGATCATGCTGGTGGCGTTCGCCCCCATCGTCGTGTTTCTTCTCGGAGTGTCCGACATCGCGGTGCCGTGGGACACCGTCGTGCTGTCGGTGGTGTTGTACATCGTCATCCCACTGGCCGCCGGCTATGCCACCCGGCTCTGGCTGCTGCGACGCAAGGGCTCGGTCTGGTTCGACGAGGTGTTCATGAAGCGCATCGGCGTGGTCACGCCGACCGGACTGATCCTCACGCTCGTGCTGTTGTTCGCATTCCAGGGCGACGTGATCCTCGCAAACCCACTCCACATCGCGCTGATCGCGATTCCGCTCACGATCCAGACCGTATTCATCTACGCCGTCGCCTACCGGTGGATGCGGGCGTGGAAGATCCGCCATGCCGTGGCTGCGCCCGGTGCTCTGGTCGGCGCCAGCAACTTCTTCGAACTCGCCGTCGCCGCAGCCATCGCTCTGTTCGGTCTCCAGTCCGGAGCGGCGTTGGCGACCGTGGTCGGCGTCCTGGTTGAGGTTCCACTGATGCTCGCTCTCGTCCGCCACGCCAATCGCACCCGACACCGGTTTGCAACCGACTCACCACGACCGGCGACATGGCTGACGTCGCTGTGAGCCCTCCACACGTGACCACGTCGGCCCGCACCTTCCTCGCCGGTCGGCCGGTGCACGTCCGTGCGAGCCGCCGGAACGGCTGCTGTGGCGGCACGGCGTCGGTGCCGGTCGCCGAGCCCGGGTCGCCAGAGATGCTCGACGAAGTGGAACGCTTCGACGTTGCGGGCACCGTCGTCTACCTGGACCGAGGATTGCCCGGCGCTTGCGGCTCCTGGACGATCGACGTCGACGGGTTCGGCCGGTGGCGTCGACTCGTGGTGGTTGGCGCCGAACTCGGACCAGGGTGAGCAACCAACCGCCACCTGCGCTTTCATCGAGAGACGACTGGGCTTCGTCAGGCAGGAAGTCGATGCAGCGGGTGGCCGGGATCGACCACCACCGTGCAGGCGTCGCCGATGGCAAGCGGCGAGGCGTCGGGACCGTGGGCCACGTCGACGTCGACGACGTCGCCGGAGCGGAGACGCACGGTGTAGCGCCAGGCAGCGCCGAAGTATCGGCGCGCCAGCACCCGGTCGTCGCCGCTGTCGGCGGCCAGTCTCAGGTCGTGCGGTCGAACCATCATCGCCATTCCGGGCTGATCGGGATCCGGAAAGAAGGTCGCCTCACCGAGGAACCTGGCAACGAAGCGGTTGTCGGGCCGTTCGTAGATCTCATCGGGCCGGCCGATCTGCAGCAGCCGGCCCTCGGACATCACCGCGACACGGTCGCCGAGTGCCAGTGCCTCCTCGCGGTCGTGCGTGACAAGCACTGCCGCCGCCTTGCGCATCCGTAACGCTTCGACCACATCTGTGCGCACGTCGTCGCGAAGAGACGGGTCGAGGCTGGCGAACGGCTCGTCGAGCAACACCACCATCGGTTCGGGTGCGAGCGCTCGGGCGAGCGCGATCCGTTGCTGCTCCCCGCCGGACAACTCGTGCGGGTAGCGGCGACCGACGGTGGGCAGGCGGACCAGCTCGAGAAGCTCGTCGACCCGTCGGGTTCTGGCCGTGCGGTCCAGATGCGTCAGACCGAAGGCGATGTTCTGGTCGACGCGGCGATGCGGGAAGAGGGCATGATCCTGGAAGACGAGCCCGATCCGGCGTTTCTCCGGTGGCAGTGCGGTGACATCGACGCCGCCGAGCACGATGCTGCCCGCTGAGATGGGATCGAGCCCGGCGATGGCGCGCAGCAGGGTCGATTTGCCGCACCCGCTCGGTCCGACGATCACCACCAGCTCGCCGTCGGCCACCTCGAACGACACCCGATCGACCACGCCATGTCCGGCGATGGTCCTGGTGACACCATCCACCGCCAGCGCGGCGCGGGGCTGTTCTGAACTGGCGTGCATCGGGACCGGGACGCTAGCGCTCGTCTGCTCGTGCCGAAAGCCGCCATCGAGGACTTGACCTGATCTCGTAGTGGTCGGCGGGTTCATGAAGTCACCTCCGCCCCGTGCTCGAGCGCCCACAACAGCCCCACCACCAGCACCACCCCCAACGAGACGATGGCCAGAGACGGCACCGCCGCCTGTACCCACAGGCTCTCGGAAGTGGCCTGCCACACCCATATCGGAAGCGTCTCGGTGCCGAAGGGTCGCAACAGCAGCGTGATCGGTAAGTCCTTCAAGGTGTCGATCGCCACCAGAACCGAGGCAGCGATGATGCCGGCACCGGCGAGTGGCAGCTCGATGCGGGTTGCCACCCGGAACCGACCGGCCCCCAACGTACGGGCGCTGGCTACCACCGAGGGGGAGACCTTGCCGACGCTCGATTCGATGCCCTGATAGGCAACCGCGAGGAAACGTACCACCAGGGCGTAGATCAGACCGACGAACGAGCCGACGAGTAGCCAGCCTCCGCCCGGCAAACCCATGCGGTCGATCGCAGCCAGCGTGACGATCACGCCGACCGCCACCACCGGACCCGGCACCGAGTAGCCGAGCGTGGCCAACCGCGCCAGGAGCGCACCGCCCCGCCGTCGACGGTTCAGCCCCACCGCCAACAGCACCCCGAGCCCGAGACACACGAGCGTCGCCGCCGTGGCCACCCGCAGTGACGACATCAGGTGGAAGCCCAGGTCGCCCGCAACCGTCACGGCCTGTTCCGTGCGGCGGGCTTCAGCCGCCCAGATGACGAGGCGGTAGACCGGCAGGGCGACCGCAACCGCGAACACTCCCCAGCCGAGGGCCGACGCACCCGCTGCGCGGCCACCGTGAAGGGACTCGGCGGTGAGGCTGCCACGCGATCCGGACTGGGTGAAGCGCGCCCGTCCCCGTGCCAGCCGCTCCATGGCAATCAGGGCGATGGCGATGCCGACCAGCAGCACGGACAGTTCGGCGGCAGCGGTGCGATTGCCGGTACCGAACCACACCCGCAGGACTCCGTCGGCGATGGTCGACACGTTGAACAGGCGGATCGTCCCCACATCGGTGAGAACCTCCATCCCCACCAGGGCGGCACCGCTGGCGAGCGAAGGCCGAGCCATCGGCAACGCCACCCGCCAGAACGCCTGCACGCGGCTGGAGCCGAGACTGCGAGCCACGTCGATCGCTCGCTGCGACTGCTCACGGAATGCGGCCCGGGCGAGCAGGTAGACGTAGGGATACAGCGTAAGTGTGAGGACTACCGCACACAGCCACAGTGATCGCACCGCGCGGGCGCCGAGAGGCTGTTGCAGCGTGTCGAGCCACACGAATCCGAGCACGTAGCCGGGAATCGCCAGCGGCGTCACCAGCAACCAACCGAGCAGCCGCCGACCCGGGAACCGGTAGGCGGTGATGAGCCAGGCGAGCGAGGTGCCGAGTATCAGCGTGCCGAGCACCACCGACACGAGCAGGATCGCGGTCTCGCGGATCATGCCGGGGAGACGGGTGGCCCACAGCCCCTGCCACACCTCGGTGCTCGGCTGGACGATCGACCAGGCGATGACGAGAACCGGAACCGAAACGGCGACGGCCACGAGCGAAATCGCAGCCGTCGCCGTCCACGAGCGCATGGACCGGCCGATGGTCATGCGGACCGGCTCATTCGTATCCGGTGACGCTGAGCACCTCGACGGCAGCGGGTTGGTTGGCGCCGAGTTGGCGGACGGCGGCGAGGTCGGCTTCGAACTCGCCCCATGCGGCGACGA
Source organism: Acidimicrobiia bacterium (assembly GCA_050329955.1). Taxonomy (GTDB): domain Bacteria; phylum Actinomycetota; class Acidimicrobiia; order Spongiisociales; family ZC4RG35; genus JAOUGY01. The sequence continues at coordinate 6,371 of JBHJOH010000022.1, forward strand.
TGTCGTCAGGTGCGACGTTTGGGTCGGCCGGATACTCGAAGTTGACGTTGGTGAACTGTGACTGACCGCTGGTGGCGAGCCACTCGAGCAAGGCCTGCGCAGCGTCAGGATTCGGTGCGTTCGCCGTGACGGCGGCCGCGCTGATGTTGACGTGAGCGCCTCGGGTCTCGTCCACCGGCCAGACGATCTCGACGGGGAAGTCGGGGTCCTCGGTCAGCAGCCGACCGAGGTAGTAGGTGTTGGCGAGGGCGATGTCGCAATCTCCTGCGGCCACGGCGTTGTACATGTCGGTGTCGCTGTTGATGTAGAGCGGCTCGTTGTCCACCCAGGACTGCACGATCTCGGTGGCACGCTCTTCACCCTCGTTCAGGATGAGGCTGGCGACGAGAGACTGGGTGTAGGGGTGGGTGCTGGGCCGCAGACACAGCCGACCGTTCCATTCGGGGTCGCCCACTCCGGCGTAGGTGGTGGGTGGGTTGTCGACCCGCTCTGTGCTGGCGATGATCACCCGGAGCCGCTGGCTGAGCGCGAACCACTGGTTGGCCTCGCTCCGCAGCTCCTCGGGGATGGTGTCGACGAGCACGTCACTGTCGAGGGTGGCGAGCAGTCCGGCGTCGGCCGCCAGCTCGATGTTGGCGGCATCAGCGGTCATCACCACGTCAGCCGGGGTGTTGGCCCCCTCGGCGGTGAGCCGCTCACGCAGTTCGGGATCGTTGCCCGTGGTGAAGCGGATCTCGATGCCGGTTTCGGCGGTGAACGCCTCGAAGACCGGCTCGATGCCGTAGTGGCGCCCGGTGTAGACCGTGATCATGCCGGAGGGGCCGGCTTCGGCAACCGTCGTCTCGGGAGTCGGCTCGGCAACCGTCGTCTCGGGAGTCGGCTCCGCCACCGTCGTCTCCGTGTTCTCCTCCTCGGCTTCGGTGGTGCCACCACAAGCGCTGACGATGAGCGACACGGCAAGCAAGCTCGCCAGAAGTGTTCTGGGTCTCTTCATGATTAGGTCACCCTAATATATATGTGATCCATTGGCAAAACAGCCACATCCGGCTTCGGATCCCACCGCACAGCCCTGCTTCCAAGAGTACTGAGCCCGAAGTGCCGGCCACCACGAACCTATGCCTGGGAGTCTTGCCGGCGACACGTGCGGTAGTCAGGTCGCCCTAACAGGGTTTCGAATTCACAGCGATGACACCGCCGTCGAGCCGCTCTCCTCGATCTGGGGCCAACAACGACCGTCAGAGTGGCGATCTTGTCCCCGGTTGACCGACCGAAGAGCCATCCCCAACCAGGTCAGGTCCGCCCTCTCACTCCGCTCTCCAAAGGCCCGGTGGAAAAATCTGTCGGGAGGCTGTCGATTTCTGTGCCCGGCTGCGTCATGGGGGTGAAGGCTGGGCACAGGGCCGGGCCGGAGACGGAAAGGAGCGACGAATGGCACAGCCCCGACCCTTGGAGGTCACCGTGGAAAAGGTGGTGGCCGCAGCGCCGCAGGTAGTGTACGGACTGGTGAGCGACGTCTGCCGAATGCCACAGTTCAGCCCGGAGACCGTGCAGGTTTCCTGGATCGGTGGCGCCACCGGACCAACGGTCGGTGCCCGATTCAAGGGGAAGAACGAGATCGGTCGGATCAGCTGGTCCACGAAGCCAACGGTCATCGAAGCCCTCCCCGGTAGAAGGTTCGCCTTCCGGGTGCCCGGCCGGAGCGGAGCGACCTGGACCTACGACTTCGCCCCGGTCGAGGGCGGCACGATGGTCACCGAGTCGATGCGCCAGGCGGCGCCGTCGCAGTGGCCGATCCGCGTTCCCCAGCGGCGAGCCGGGGTGACGGATCGAGCGTCACACCTCCGTGATGGCATGACCTCGACCCTTCGGAACCTGGCCGCGGTGGCCGAACAGCCCCGCGCTGAAGTCCGCTGAACCCGACCCGACCCGACCCGACCCGACCCGACCCGACACGACACAAGAGGACGAACACCATGGACTACATGATCATGATCCACAGCGACGAAAAGGCCGATGGCCCCGTTCCCGGGACGCCCGAGTTCGACGCCATGATGGGCGAGTGGATGGCGTACAACCAGCAGCTCATAGACGGCGGCCACTGGATCGCAGCAGCCAACCTGATGCCGACCGAAACCGCCAGCCTCGTCCGGAAGCAGCCGGGCGTAGCTCCCGCCGTCTCCGACGGTCCGTACGCCGAGACCAAGGAGCAGCTCGGCGGCTTCTACCTCATCAGCGCCGCCGACCTCGACGAAGCTATCGCGTTGGCATCGTTGATCCCGATCCCGGCGGCGTCGCTCGAGGTGCGGCCGGTGGCGTTCCGCCCGGATGCCGGCTGAGCACATCGACCTCGAACCCGACGTCGAGGGTGCGCTGAATCGGCTGGCGCGTGAGGAGGGCGGGCGGGTGCTCGCCCTCCTCGCCAGCCGTCTCAGAGACCTGGACCTAGCCGACGACGCCGTGCAGGATGCCCTCGCCGAGGCGGTGGCGACGTGGCCCGTCCAGGGAGTGCCCGCCAATCCCCCGGCCTGGCTGATGACCGTGGCCCGACGCAAGGCGATAGACCGGCTTCGCCGAGCGCAGGCGGCGAAGCGCCGCGAACAGCGGGCCGCCATCGAAATGGCGACAGCGGTCGAGCCCGACGTCTCCGACAACGACCTTCTCCTCGACGAACCCTACGACCGGGTAGGCGACGAGCGCCTGCGACTGATGTTCCTGTGCTGTCACCCGGCCCTCGACCAGGACACCCAGATCGCATTGACGCTCCGGCTGGTCGCCGGACTCACGACCGCCGAGATAGCGGCGGCCTACGTGATCCCCGAAGCCACCCTCGCCCAGCGCATCGTGCGCGCCAAGCGCAAGATTCGCGGCGCCCGCATTCCTCTGGCGATTCCCACAGACCTCACCAGCCGGGTCGACGCCATCCTGGGAATCCTCTATCTGGTGTTCAACGAGGGTTACCTCAGCCGAGGCGACCGTCCCGACGTCGTCCGTGTGGACCTGCTGGACGAGGCGATCCGACTCACCGGCGTGCTCGCGGGCCTCGTCCCCGAACAGAACAGCGAGCTGCTGGGACTGGCGGCCCTTCAGCACTTCCACCGGGCTCGCGTCGCCGGGCGTCTCGACACGCTCGGCGAGTTGGTGCTGCTCGAGGACCAGGACCGGCAACGCTGGAATCACGACGAGATCCGGCTCGCCAATGCCCTGTTGGCGGCGGCGATGCGACAGCTCGACCCCGGGCCCTATCAGCTACAGGCCATCATCGCCTCTCATCACGCCAACGCACCAACTGCCGCCGAGACGGACTGGCGCATGATCGTGTCGCTCTACCGCCAGCTGGTCGCCATGACCGATTCGCCGATCGTGCGCCTGAACCATGCCGTGGCCGTTGCCATGGCCGACAGCGCCCAGGCGGGGCTCGACAAACTCGACCAGATCGGCGACCTCGACGGCTACCACCTGCTCCACGCCACGCGCGCCGAGCTGCTGCGTCGTTCGGGCCGATCCCACCAAGCCATCGAGCACTTCGCCACCGCCATCGGCCTGACAACCAACCCGAGAGAGCGCCGCCTCCTGGAACGGAGCCTCGCCGGCTGCCGGACCGACACCGAGGAGGCCTGAACCGGGTCGGCCGGCAAGGACTTCGCTGGGCTCGCCCGCCATCAACCGGCACGTGTCCGCGGGCGGCCTCTCAGCTCAGCTCAGCCAGGGAAGTGTTGATCGAGCCGCAGGACAAGGGACGGCTCGGCGCGGTGCCGGTAGGAGTCGGTGATCAGCTCGGCGGCTTCTTCGCCGTCGATCCGATCGAGGCATACGAGGACGATCGGGTGGTTGTCGTAGTGGCTGGTGGTGAAGAACGTGTCGGGTTCCGCTGCGACCAGGGCGTCGCGTTCGTCGATCGAGTCGACCCAGATGACGAGCGCTTCGGGGTCGTCTCGCACCCATGTGAACATGCGGCGCTTGGTGCGCCACGACGGCCGACCGCCGTAGGACGACTGCTCGAACGAGCCGGGCAACGCCAACGCGATCGTGCGGATCTCGTCGATGCTGATCAACGCACACCGCGTTCGCGATCACCGATTCCATCGGCGAGGAGTGCGGTGACGTCGTCGGCGCATCCCCACGAGAGGGTGACGCCGAGCCCGCCGTGCCCGTAGTCGTGGATCAGCCGCGGACCTGACGGCCGGGGTTCCTCCTCCACCCTGACGGCGGGTCGGGCACGCCGGATCCCGCTGGTGTAGGAGATGACCGCGGCGTCGGCGAGTCGTGGCTCGACGTGTCCGGCCGCGGCGTGCAGCCGGGGGCCGGTGTCGACATCGGGTGAGGGGTGACCCGTGTCGTTGTCGATGATCCCGCCGATCAGGACCTTGTCGCCGTGGGGCATCCACGCAACCCACTCGGCCTGTCCGGGTGGTCCTTCCATGACGCAGAAGTCTATGCCCGGGTTGTCGACCACGGTGTGCATGCCCCACTGGCCGGTCAACGTGTCGTCGCCGGTGAGCGCGCGTGCACCGATGCCCGCACAGTTGACGACGACGTCGCTGGCGAGGTCGTCGAGCGACTCGACGCATCCGATCTCGATCGTCCCTCCCGCAGCGCGATA
>JBHJOH010000023.1:0-9668 GCA_050329955.1 Acidimicrobiia bacterium
CCGAAGTACGCCAACTCGGTGGCCATCAACGGTGACCCCCGTGAGGCCGGTGCCGCCTTCGCAGCAGTCATGGCCGCCTCAGTGGCCAATGGCGGCAGCTTCGACGACATCATGCCCGGCATCGAGTACTTCGCCGAGATGAAGGAAGCGGGCAACCTGATCGTGATCGACGTCACCGAGGCGGCTATCGCCTCCGGTGAGGTCCCGATCGCCATCGACTGGACCTACAACTTCCCCGGCATCATCCCCGCCCTCGAAGAGGTCGGCGTCACCATCGAAGTGGTCGTCCCCAGCGACGGCCTCTACGGAGGGTTCTACGCCCAGGCCGTGGTCGCCGACTCGCCCAACCCCAACGCCGCCAAGCTGTGGATCGAGCACATCACCTCCGACGCAGGCGCCCTCGGCTACCTGCGTGGCGGAGCCATCCCGGCCCGCTACGGGTCGCTGGTGGAGCGGGGACTCGTCGACGAGGACACAGCCAAGAACCTGCCCACCCAGGAGCAGATCGACGCGATCTCGTTCCCCAGCAAGGAGCAGATCGATGCCGCCAACGCGGTGCTGCTCGAGAACTGGGGCCCGATGGTGGCCGATCAGTGAGCGACGCGACGACCGTAGGTCGTCTGGAGGGGGCCGCCGACACCGGCGGCCCCCTCACCACCCGCCGGCGGGTGAATCTCGCCTGGCTGGGACTCGTCCCGTTCTTCGCGTTCGTGGGCCTGTTCCTGCTGTGGCCCGCCCTCGCCTCGGTTGCAGGCAGCCTGTGGGACGACGGTTTCACCACCGACAACATGCGACGAGCCATGTCACCCCCTTACTCACAAGCCTTCGCCACCTCGATCCGACTGTCGGTCATCACGGCCGTGCTCGGCGGGGTCATCGGCACCGCCCTCGCCTACGCTATCACCATTCTCGAACGCCCCCGTTGGGTCCGTTCCGCCATGACCGCCTGGTCGGGAGTCGCCGCCAACCTGGGCGGCGTGCCGCTGGCGTTCGCCTTCCTCGCCGCCTTCGGCACCCAGGGACTCGCCACCCGACTTCTCAACGAGGTCGGGTTCGACCTGGTGGGTGCCGGGTTCCGGCTGTCCGAGTTGTCGGGTCTGGTGCTGGTGTACCTCTACTTCCAGATCCCTCTCATGCTGCTCGTGATGGCACCCGCGATCGATGGGCTCCGACCCACGTGGCGGGAAGCCGCCACCGGACTGGGCGCCACCCCCACCCGCTACTGGCTGAACGTGGGGTTTCCCATCCTCCTGCCGTCGCTGATGGGTGGGTTCCTGCTGCTGTTCGCCAACGCCTTCTCGGCCTACGCCACCGCCTACTCGCTCACCGGTGGCCAGGCGAACATCGTCCCGCTACAAATCCGCTTCGTGCTCCAGGGCAACACCATCACCGGTGAGGGCGACCTGGGCAACGCCCTGGCCGCTTGGATGATCGCCATCATGGCGGTGGCGGTGGTCGCCAACGTCGTGCTGCAGAAGAGGACCTCGAAATGGCTCCAGTGAGCACCGCCCGCCGCACCGGGCGCCTGGGCGCCGCCGCCATCGTGATCCTGGTGACGATCTACTACGTGCTACCGCTGATCTCGATGGCCCGGTTCTCGTTCCAGTTCATCCCCATGGCCGCCCTCGACGCCACCAACCTGTTCGAACGGTGGACGTTCCAGGGCCTGAGGGAGGCATTCTCGGATCCCGAGTTCCGCGAGTCATTGTGGCTCAGCACCCGGCTGGCGATGGCCGCCATCGGCATCAACCTGGGCCTGCTGCTCCCGACAGCGTTGTGGTCACACCTGCGTACCCCAAACCTACGACCGCTGGTGGAAGGCGTCACCCTGCTTCCCTGGGTTGTGCCTCCCATCGCCCTGGTGGTGGGCGTGGCCGCCACCTTCCGGGGTCGCGCCACCTGGTTCCTGGCGAGCGACTTCTCCCTGGCTCCGTTCTACGCCATCATCGCCATGCCGTTCACGTATCGCGCCCTCGACGCCGGGCTGAGGGCCATCGACCTCAAGACCCTCACCGAGGCCGCCCGCAACCTGGGCGCCGGCTGGTGGACGGCCCTCATTCGGGTAGTCATGCCCAACATTCGGACTGCCATCATCGGCTCGTCGTTCCTGACCGCCACCGTGGTGCTGGGTGAGTTCACCATCGCCGTGCTGCTGCTCAAGCAGACCTTCCCCACCTATCTGGCCGAGTATCAGCGCTCCGAGCCCCAGGGCGGGATGGCCCTGGCGCTGGTGGCAATGTTCGCAACCACCGTGCTGCTCATGTTCATCAGCGCCATCTTCCGACGTCGCTCGGGTGGGCGACTCGAAGCCACCCGGATCGCATAGGAGAGCCATGTCGTCGTTGTCCCTCACAGGGGTCCGCAAGCAGTTCGGCTCCACCGTCGCTCTCGAGCACCTCGATCTCGACGTCGCCGACGGCGAACTCATCGCGCTGCTCGGGCCCAGCGGCTGCGGCAAGACCACGGCGCTGCGGGTGGTGGCCGGTTTCGAAAACCCAGACGCCGGAACGGTCGAGGTGGCCGGAAAGCCGATCGGGTCGCTGTCGCCCAACAAACGGGAGATGGGGATGGTCTTCCAGGCGTACTCGCTCTTCCCCCATCTCACCGCCGCCGACAACGTGTCGTTCGGTCTGAAGATGCGAGGCATCAGAGGTTCGGAGGCGGAGGCCACCGTCAAGGAGATGCTGGACCTGGTGGGTCTGGGCGATCGGGCAGGATCGTTCCCACATCAGATGTCGGGTGGCCAGCAACAGCGGGTGGCACTCGCCCGGGCGCTCGCCATCCGCCCGTCGGTGCTGCTGCTCGACGAGCCGCTCTCGGCGCTCGACGCCAAAGTCCGAGTGCAGTTGCGCGGCGAGGTTCGTCGCATCCAGAAGGAACTCGGTATCACCACCCTGTTCGTCACCCACGACCAGGAGGAGGCACTCGCCCTGGCCGACCGGGTGGGGGTGATGTCGTCGGGGCGGATCGAACAGCTGGCGACGCCCGCCGACGTCTACGAGCGACCGGCCACCACCTTCGTGGCCCGCTTCGTCGGCAAGATGAACGAGATCCCCGCCGTGGTGGCAGGTGCAGACACCGTGAAGGTGGCCGGGTCGACGATCAGCGGGGTGTCCAATGGCAGCCGGGCCGCAGGCACCGACGTTCATCTGCTGATCCGGCCCGAGCACCTGACGCTGGTTGCGGCCGGGAGCGGGGACGTCGACGTGCGGGTGGTGGCCGTCGCCTTCCACGGCCCCCGGTCGGAGGTCACCGCCCGTCTCGAACCTCACGGCACCATCCTCACCATTGACCTGCCGACCTACGAGGCCAAGAACTGGTCGGCCGACACCGCCGCCGGCGTCGTCGTCGACAGCACCCACGCTCTGGTCGATTAGGAGGCCGCCGATGCCCGGTGTTGTACTCGTGATCTGCGACGGGCTGGGTGACCGGCCCGCTCGCCTGCATCTGGGGTTCATGGAACACCTGGTGGAGGAGCAACGCGCCACCCGCTACACGAGCCGGGCGGCCCGGCCCACCAACTCCAGACCCAACTATGAAACCCTTCACACCGGCGTGTCACCGGCGGTGCACGGCATCACATCCAACTATGTCACCCGGCGGTCGCACCGTCCCAACACGTTCTCTCTCGCCGCCGCCGCCGGCCTCGTCACCGCCGCCTCCGCCTACTCCTGGATCAGCGAGCTGTACGTGTCGGCACCGTTCGACCCTCACACCGAGATGGAGGTGATCGACCCCGACGGTGCCATCCACCACGGCCGCTTCTACTTCCTCGACGAGACACCCGACGCCGAGGTGTTCGCCCGGGCCGCCACCCTCACCGCCCGCTATCGACCCGACTACCTGCTGGTGCACCCGATGGCGGTCGACAACGCCGGCCACAAACACGGGGGCGAGTCACACCAGTACGCCGAAGCGGTGGGCGGCCAGGACGAGCTGCTGGCGACCGTCGTGCCAGGATGGGTGGCGGCCGGGTACACCGTGATCGTCACCGCCGACCACGGCCACAAGCCGTCCGGAGGCCACGGCGGTACCAGTGACCACGAGGTGGAGACGCCGCTATTCATCGTCAGTCCGGCAGGAGGCCAGGGCGACACCGCGGAAACTGTCGACCACACGTCGGTGGCCCCTACCATCTGGGCATCACTCGGCCTCACTGCCACCCCTGCCGACGCAGGCGCCGCCATCGCCCTGTGACGAAACAGCCCGACAACGGAGACGACCGCCGATGAACCGCCCACCGCTCAAGCGAGGCCAGACCAACCTCATCCGTCTCCACGGGCTGGCGGCAATTGCGTTCCTGTGCTTCGGACTCATCACTTCGGCCGACGCCGGTGGATGGGCGGACCTGGCGCGCATCATCGTGGCGGCACTCGCCGGCGCCTACTTCCTCGGCGCCAGCCTCAGCTGGCTGACGGCTCGGTACCTCACGGACGACGACGTGATCCGCTACGTGGTCGCTGCGATAGGCGCCCCGGTGGTGCTGATTCTCGCCATCCAATTCCTCAGGCTGGCGTAAGTATGGTCGGATTCGGCGGATCGCTCGTGATCTCGGCCAAGCCCGACGCAGTGTGGGCACTGGTCGGCGACCTCACCCGGCACCCGGAGTGGTCCGCCGACGCCCTCGAGATCACCCCGGTCGGCGCCGACCGGTACACGAGCCGGGCCAACGCCCGGGGGCGGGTGTTCACGGGCGCGATTCAGGTACTCGTGTCCGAGCCCGAGAAGCGGATCGAGTACCGGGTAACCGACGAGTCCGGTACCTACCGCCACCGTATCGACCTCGCCCGCCAGGGTGGCGGCACTCTCGTCACCCGCCGGGTCGAACCCGAACAGCTCACCCCCCGGCAACGGGTGCTGGCCGGGGTTGTCCTGTTCACGGTGAGACGACCCGCCCTGCACCGCAGCCTGGAACGCCTTGCCGAAGTCGCACCCGAGTGAGGCGTCCGGACACTCAAGCGTGACCGGCTGCGTGAGCGATGGGTGTGGCGCCTGTGCTCGGCTGTGTCCGCTGACCCGTTGTACAGACGTGCGCGACTGCCCACCTTTTGCACAATGTGCGAAAGGTGGGCGAAACGCGTGCGTTCTGCACAATGTGCAAAAGGTGACGCGGGAAGCCTCCGCTGAGCGGCGGGTCCGGCGATGGGAAGACTGGGAAGACTGGGAAGACCGCTCCGGTTGCGAGGCCGAACGCGGCTTCGGTCAATCCGTCGGCAGGGACTCACACGGCATCGCGAGCGCGCAGCGCCCAGGCGAGCGAGGCTACCCCCAACCCCGCAACCACCGCCACCTTGGCGAGTCCGCCTCCGACTCCCGGCTGGACACCCAGCGCCTCGATCACATCGTCGGGGAGGGTGACCAAGTCGGCATAGACCGAAAACGCGGTCCGCCAGATCGACGATGCGGCCAGGCCGGGGACGGCCGATGTGAGGATCGCCTCCCACACGAACACGTAGCCGAGGCCAACCAACAACGACCGGGCGAAGAGGTAGCCGAGCGGCACGAACACTGCGGAGTAGGCGACTGCTGCGACGGCGTACATGAACAGGGCCGGCACGGCCAGCGTCCAGGATCCGGCGATGATCCCGGCACCGATCCACGCCGGGATCCATCCGATCGCGGCCACAAGCACCGACGCAGCCATGGCGGCGACCCAGGCCGACACGGCGAAGGTGGTCCGACGCACGGGCGTGATGAACAGGAACGGCAGGGTGCCGCCGTCGCGCTCATCCCTCAGGACCGCCGTACCGAGGAACAGACAGGCGATCGAAAGCGTGGCGGCCGGTACCGTGACCATCACCTCGTGGAACACTTCGCTGGCTTCGTCCGGTGTGCGGCCCACCATCGACACCCATGCCACCACACCGGCCACCGAAGCCAGGGCGATCATGCCGAGGAGACGACGTCCACGTAACAGCCGTCCGAACAGATGGGTGGTGAGTCTCAGGTTCATTGTGCCGCTCCCACCAGATACCGGAACACGCTTTCCATCGACTCGTCGGCGGGGGCGACCTCGAACACCCGGGCGCCGATCGCACGGGCCTGGGCGGGCAGGGATCTGGCTAGCCGCACCGGGTCGACCGTGGTGAAGTCGCACGCATCAGGCTCGAGCAGCACGCCCTGGACACCATCGACGTTCATCATCGCGGCGGCCAGCGCCCGAGGCTTGTCCGTAACCACCCGAACCTGTCGGGGTTTGTCGGTCATGGCTGCTCGCAGCGACGCCAGGTCCCCGGAGGCGGCCATTCGTCCGTCGACCATGGCGACCACCCGGTGGGTCATCTTCTCGACCTCCACCAGGACATGCGAGGACACCACCACGGTCTTACCGGCCTCGCCGAGGGCGATGAACAAGTCGATCAGACCGGCCCGCTGAACCGGGTCGGCACCGTTGAGCGGCTCGTCCAGGGCGAGCACCTCGGGGTCGGAGACGAGCGCAGCCGCCACCTTGGCGCGCTGCCGCATCCCTTTCGAGAACCCTCCCACCGGACGATCGGCTGCAGCGGTCAGACCGACCTGCTCGATGACCCGGTCGACAGCCCCGGCGGCATCCGGAACCTTGGCGAGGGTGGCCTTCAACTCCACGAATCGGCGGGCGGGGAGATCCGGGTACACGGCTTCGTCTTCGGGGACCATGGCCACATGGGAGTAGATGGCTCGGTCGACCCTGGGGTCGACACCCAACACCCGAACCTCGCCCTGGCTGGGAACCTGCAGCCCGGTCAGCACCCGGAGCAGGGTCGTCTTTCCGGCCCCGTTGGGACCCAGCAACCCGGTGACACCCGGACCGAACTCCACGGTGACGTCCGACAGTGCCACCTTCTGGCCGAACCACTTCGACACGGCGATCCCCTGGATGCTCACGCCAGCCTCCGGTAGCGGCGGTACGTCCAGACCGCCCCGATCACGCCGACGGCAGCCACCGATGCCACCGACACCCACGGCGAGAACCCGGCCGCCTCTGGGGCGTTGGTGCTGAGGTCCGTTTCGAACACCCAGTCCCGGATGGTGCGGGCGTGGCCGTCGAAGGCGAACACCGCCGCCCAGCGGGCCCCGGAGAAAGCTGCCTCCGAGATGGTGGTGGCCAGACTGCCCCCGGCGATCAGCACACCCAGGAAGGTGGCGGCGGCGAACGGTGTCCGGTCGATGTACGACGACACCAGGGCGAGAATGCCGCCGTGCACGACCACGAACGCAAGCGTCACCGCCAGGATCTTCCACAGGATGTCGAGGTTGGATCCCAGGTACGACAGGAACCCGCTGTCCGACAGGCCCGCTCGACCGAGGTGAAACGCAAGCTGGGGGATCAGGTAGATCGACGAGGCCATCAGCAGATAGGCAACCGCCTTGGATCCCAGGTAGTCGAGGACGGTCATGGGCCGGGAGAAGTACACCGACAGGACCCCCTGGGCGCGGTCGGGTCCGAGCAGCTCAGGGACGGTGACGGCCAGGAACAGCAGCGATACCCGCGAGTACACATCGAACAGCTCGGGGTAGGACGGCAGCCCTTCGGCGATGGCAGCCGAGATCGACCCCGCCACGTACTGAACGCCGATGAATACCGCCGCATTGATCACTCCGATGGCGAGCAGACCCCAGGGCAGGACCTTGCGCCGAGCCTTGCGGCGCAGGCCGAGGATGCGGCGGATGCCGTCGGCGACGATGGCACGCCGGGTGCCTGGACGGCCGGTGAGTTCGCCTTCGTAGGTGCGGTAGCCGCGGTCGTAGATGACGGCGTCACTCATGCCAGACTCCGAGCCGTTTCCAGGAATTCGTCTTCGAGCGTGATGAGCCTCCGGCCCAAGCGGAGGATGCCGATGTCGTTGTCTGCGGCCAGGTCGCGGATGAGGTCGAACACCGAGTCGTCGGGGGCGGTGACGGTCACGGTCGGGCCGTCGACCATGGGCGCCAGGCCGGCTGCCGCCAGCCCGGCAACGAGGACGGCGGGGTCGCCGATCACCTCCACCGAGACGGTGCCTGCCTCCTGTCGTCCGCTCAGCTCGCCCGAGCGGATCAGCCGGCCACCGTCGAGCATGACCACCCGGGTGCAGGTGTCCTCGATGTCGGTGAGGACGTGAGAAGAGACGATCACGTTGATTCCGAAGCCGCCCAGGCGGCGGATGAGCGCCAGCATCTGATCACGGCCGGCGGGATCGAGCCCGGAGGCGGGTTCGTCGAGCAGCACCAGCTTGGGGCCGTGGACGATGGACTGGGCCAGCTTCACCCGCTGTTGCATGCCGGTCGAGAAGTCGCCCAGGTAGCGGAACCGTTCTTCTTCCAGTCCGACGAGGAACAGGGTCTCGGAGGCCCGGCGACGGGCGTCCTTGGCGGGTACCCCGGCGAGTTGGGCGGTGTAGGCGACGAAGTCAGCGGCGGTCTGGTCTTTCGGCAGGCAGTTGCCTTCCGGCATGTATCCGGCCAGGCCCCTGACGGCGATCGGGTCGTGGCGGGCGTCATGCCCGAACACGGTGACGGCGCCGGCGGTCGGGTGCACCAGTCCCAACAGGATGCGGAGGAAGGTCGTCTTGCCGGCACCGTTGGCTCCGACCAGGCCGGTGACTCCGGGTTCGACCTGCAGGGTGAGGTCTGAGAGGGCGGTCACCGTCCCGAAGCGTTGGGTCAGCCCTTCGACCGCCACGATTGGTTGCGTCACGCAGAGCAGACTGGCAGATCTCGAGCGGTTCGGGAATGCGGGATGTCCCCCGCCTCTCCCCCACCTCTCAGGGTCAGGCCTCCGCCATCGGGGGGAGGTCGAAGGCTCCGATCGGCGGAACGTGGTCGGTCGCCTCGACCTCCACCATGCAAGTGTGCGCGATGGGGCCCTGGGCCAGGCCGGAGGTGCCGGCGTCGCGGGTCAGCACATTGGGGTTGCCGTGCACACACATCGAGCCCGGCTCGGCCGGGTCCTCGGGGTCGAACCAGGCGCCGGTGGGCAACTCCACCACGCCGGGACGCACCCGGTCGCTCACCATGACGCCCGCCAGGCAGGCGCCACGATCGTTGAACACCCGCACGATGTCGCCGTCGACCAGCCCCCGGGCCACCGCGTCTTCAGGATGGATCCGCAGCGCCTCACGCCCACCGATCTTGCGGTTCTTCGAGGTGACGCCGTGGTCGAGCTGGGAATGGAGCCGGGTGGTGGGCTGATTCGACGTCAGATGCAATGGGAACCGTCCGGCGTTGCCGAGCCACTCGCTCGGCTCGAACCAGGTGGGATGGCCCGGGCAGTCGGCGTAGCCGAACCCGGCAATGGTCTCGGAGAACACCTCGACGAGTCCCGACGGCGTCGCCAACGGATGAGCGTCGGGGTCGGCACGGAACGACTCGAACAACACCTTGTTGCCCTGACCGGGCTCGGTCTCCACGTGTTGCACGAAGCCCAGGTCGATCAGCTCCTCGAAGCTCGGATAGTCGGGGTGCTCGGCAAGGAACTGGCCGTACATGTGCCGCACCCACTCGGCGGCTGTCCGGCCTTCGGTGAACTCGGCGGCGTGGCCCAGTCGGGTGGCCAGCTCCGAGAAGATGGCGTAGTCGTCCCGCGACTCGCCCACCGGTTCGATCATGCGGGGCATGTAGAACAGGAAGTCGTCGGTGGGTGCCCCGCCGATGTCCTCCCGCTCGAGGGCGGTGGTGGTGGGCAGCACCACGTCGGCCCGACGGGCGGTGGG
>JBHJOH010000024.1:0-52706 GCA_050329955.1 Acidimicrobiia bacterium
CGCGACCACCGCAGACCAGCACCGGCGGGGGGTCGAAGGGGGGTCGTCCCCCCTGGATATCACAGTCGGCGGGGGGTCGAATGGGGGTCGTCCCCCCCTGGGCATCAACGGAGGAGGGCACGAGGCCGGAAGCCGGAGGCACGCGCTACTCAGCCTCGACGGAGGGCGAAGGAAGGTGGTGGATGGCCGTTCACGGTTCACCGTTGACGGTCCACGGTTCTGCCCCGGTGGACCACAGGGGGACGACGTTTTCGGCGGCGGTGACGATGGCGGCGCCGTCGATTGCTGCCCGGGTGACCGGGACGCCCAACGCCGGCCACTCGATCACCAGGTCGAACCGCTCCGGTGGCGGCAGCGGCCACAGCCACTCCTTCTTCCGGGCGGAGATCGATCGGTTCGAGCCGGATCCACCACTGCGGATCTCGACCAGGCTCGGGGGCTTCGGAGACTGACCTCTGCGCACGCTCCAGGCACCTACGCCCCAACCGATGTTGGTGACGCGACGGCCGTCGGCGAACCCCACGCCAACGCGGAAGAACTCGTCGGGCAGGGTGGTCCCGGTGCGCGACTCCCCGTGATCGAAGACCGTCTCGTGGATGCGATGCCACTCGTCGTCGAGCATGTCGGAAGTGCGCTGGGCGACCATCCGGAGGTGGAACAGCGCACCGGTCGGGAAGGCGTCCACATGGCTCAGCATCACCGTGAGCCGGTCCGTCTGCCACAGGATGTGTCGCTCTGGGACGAGCGCAGCGAGCACATCTTCCGGGGGACCAGCCCACGGAGGCTCCGGCGGCGGATCCGGTTCGACACGGGTCACCGGCTCGGGGATCTCGAAGAACGGGTCCACCTGCCCTAACCTACACGTCGCCAGCCACCGACCCAGTACGGCATCTGGGGACAAAACCGACCGTCAGAGTGTCGGTTCTGTCCCCAGATGGGAGTGCGGCCCGGGCCTCGCGGGCGTACCGCCCGGCTACCTCACCCAGGGATGCCGGCGAGCACCAGCACCAGCGCCACCACCGAACCGACCAACAGCGTCCTGAACGAGGCGGTCGACGCCTGCTTGCGGGCACGGGAGATCGCCATGTGGAACACGCCGAGGGCGAGCAGCATCACCACCGGATGGATTCGTGCGACGAAGTTGTCGTCGGACTCCCAGGTCCGGGCGACGATGTAGGTGACGATCCCGAGGGTGAACTGGATGTCGAAGAGGATCGCCGTGATCTTGAAGACCTTGTCCGAGCCTTCGCCCCACGTTCCCTTGAGGTTCTTGGCAGCCATCACGATCGATGCCAGCAACGCCAAGAGAACCAACCAACGGATTCCGGAATGCGCTTCGATGATGATGGTGGTCATGCGGCAGATGTAAGGGACTCGGAGCGGGTTTCACAAGTCGGAGCGGCAGCTGCTGGCTGCTGGCAGCTCAGGCGAGCGCGGAGCGCAGCCACTCGAGATCGGCGCGGTGTTCTTCGACGTCGCCAGGCGTCTCGATCACGACCGGGGCGTTGGCGGTGCGGACCACCTCGATGATCTGCTCGCCGGGGATCTCGCCCTGACCCAGGTTGGCGTGGCGGTCGCGGCGCGAGTCGAAGGGGTCACGCGAGTCGTTGCAGTGGATCAGGTCGATGCGGCCGATCGCCTGCTGGATGCGCGCCACGATTTCGACCAGTGGCTCGCCGCCCGCCCAGGCGTGACAGGTGTCGAGCACGAAGCCGACGCCCAGATCGCCGATCTCATCCCACAACCGGGCGATCGTCTCCACCCGCCGCACCACGGCGTTGTCACCGCCGGCGGTGTTCTCGATCAGCACCGGGACGGTGGTGTCGAGCTGGGCGAGCGCCTTGCGCCAGCGCGGGAACGCCTCGCCCATCGGGCCATCGCCGGTGACGTGACCCCCGTGCACCACCACCCCGGCGGCTCCGATGTCGACGGCCGCATCACAGGTGTCCTGCAGGATCTTGCGGCTGGGGATCCGGACCCGGTTGTTGTCGGCCACCGGATTGATCAGGTAGGGGGCGTGCACGTAGATCGGAACCGGCGAGGCGCGGAGTTCGGCGGCATCGGGGCGTGCGGACGGCTTCTTCCACGACTGCGGATTCGAGAGGAAGACCTGCACCACATCGGCCCGTCGATCGATCGCTTCGGCGATCGGGTCGGCCGAGGGGGTGTGGGCGCCGAGGAGGATCACGTGGGATCGTCGGGGAGGATGCCCGGATCGAACACCATCTCCTCGCCCTCGGGTGCGACGGCCCGTGCGGCCAACACCCTGGCGCTGATCCCGTCGGCGGCAGCGACGTGCGACACCTCCCAATCCGCTGCCATCACCGCCATCGTGCGGTCGTCCATGGGGCGTGCCCCCCATCCGTCGGTGGGTAGCAGGCCGGGCTCGGTGGTGCGGATCCACAGCACCGGGAGATGCTCACCGTCGTCGTCGACGGTGGCGCTGCCGATGTCCTCGATCTGATCCCACGACAACGTGAGGGGCGGGGCGAACGGACGCGTCACCTTGAGCGACAACCCGTCATCGTCGGCCACCACCACCTTGGTGGGCGCCAGCAGCTCCTTCAGCCCCCAGGCAACCACGAGGACGCCCACGATGACGAGGGCGACCGCCCACACCGTCTCGCGCGGCTCGGGTAGCTGGGTGTCGTCGGGACGGAACAGGATGTCACGCAGGAGGGTGGTGAGTCTGCGCTGTGTCAGCAGGTCGAGACCGACGACAACCATCGGCACACCCATCAGCGACACGCCCCACATCCGCCAGGCGGAACGTCGAACAATGAACGGCTCCATCACTCCACCCCCAGCATCTGTGGTGTCACCAACGCACGATATGTCAGGCCGCGCTCTTCCACCAGGGCCGCCACCCGTCCCGAGCTGCGATCGACCAGCGAGATCACCTGGTCGACCACCAGGCCCTCGGCATCCGCCACGTCCAGCGCTTCGAGCAGGGCGCCACCGGTGGTGGTGGTGTCCTCCAGCATCGCCACCCGGTCGCCCGACGAGACCGGGCCCACCAGCCGACCTCCCAGACCGTGGCCCTTCGACTCCTTGCGGATCGAGAATGCCCGCAGCGGACGACCAGCAGAAGCCGCGCTGATTGCGATCGCCATGGCGATCGGGTCGGCGCCGATCGTCATACCGCCCACCGCCACCACCTCGGCCTCGATGACCTGCAACACCGCCGCTCCCACCGCCATCGCCCCCTCCCCGTCGAAGGTGGTCTGGCGGGCATCGATGTACCAGGAAGAGACCTCGCCGGAGCGAAGGGTGAAGGGGCCGCCGTCGGTGCGCACGGCATGCGCCTTCAGGTGTTCGACCAGTCGAGTCGTTTCCGGAGTCATCGGGGTAGAAGGATGGCAGATCGGGCGAGGCAGAGGAAGGCCGAACGGCGTTCCCCGACTTCGGCGTTGGGCGCCACACGGGGTACCTTGCCCCTCATGCGCATCATCCTCGTCCGTCATGGTCAACCCGACTGGTCGCCGGGAGGACTCGTCAGCAACGACCCGGTCCTCACCGAGCTGGGGCAGGCGCAGGCGACGCGACTGGCGGATCGGCGCTGGGGACATGTCGACCACCTGTGGGTGTCGACCTTCACACGGGCCCAACAGACCGCCGTCCCGATCGAGCAGCACCTGGGGATCACAGCCGAGGTGCATCCGTGGATGGCCGAGATCGGCCCGGCCGAAGCCTGGGATGGCAGCCCCATCGACGAGTTGGAGACGATGTTCGCCCGCATCAACCGCCGGACCATCGATGACCTGTGGGACGGGATGCCCGGCGCCGAGTCGTTCCGTGACTTCCACCTACGGGTGACCACCGGGCTGGAAGGCGCCCTCGCCGGGGTGGGGATCACCAAGATCGACGACGACACCGGTCTGTGGACCGAAGGCCCCGACCTCACGGTGGTGCTGGTGGCCCACGGCGGCACCAACGCCGTGGTGATCGGTCACCTGCTCGGGGTGGACCCGACGCCCTGGGAGTGGGATCGTTTCGACTCGGCCCACGCCTCGGTGGCGACGCTCACCACCCGCCCCATCGCTCACGCCGCCGCCTTCGGGATGACCGGTTTCGGAGACGTGACCCACCTCGATCCGGACATGGTGACGCGGTAGCCCTACTTGCCGAAGCGGCGGTCCCGCCTGGCGTAATCGCGCAGCGCCCTCAGGAAGTCGACCCGGCGGAACGCCGGCCAGAACACGTCGACGAAGGCGAACTCGGAATAGGCGGACTGCCAGAGCAGGAATCCCGACAGGCGTGACTCGCCGCTGGTGCGGATCAGCAGATCGGGGTCGGGCAGGTCCGAGGAGTAGAGGTGCCGGCCGATCCCCTCGGCGTCGATGTGGGCGGCCAGGTCGGCGGCGTCGATTCCCTGCCGAGCCAGGTTGGCCACCAGGTCCGCAACGGCGTCGACGATCTCCTGTCGACCCCCGTAGCCCATGGCGATGGTGAGCCGCCGCGAACCGGTGGGACGGGCCTCCTCGGCCGCCTTGGCGGCCGCCACCACGTTGTCGGGCAGCAGGTCGAGGCTGCCCACGAACCGCAGCTTCATGTCGTGGCGGGCACACACCTCCGGCAGCCGGCCGAACAACTCGATGAGTACGTCGAAGTAGGGCCCGAGCTCCTCGTCGGGGCGGTCCAGGTTCTCGCGGGAGAGCACCCATCCGGTGATGGCCGGTATGCCCAACTCCTCGGCCCATCCGATGAAGTCCTGGAAACGGGCCATGCCGGCCCGGTAGCTGTCGGTGTAGCTGGGGAGACCCTCGGAGCGGGCGTATCGACGGTGCCCGTCGAGGATGATGCCCACATGGTGAGGAAAGCGCGACCGGTCCAGTGAGGCGGTCAGCCGCTCCTCGTAGAGCCGATACAGAATGTTGGTTGCGCCGGCCACATGCCCTCCAATGCCAGGATATACCGGCGGCGAGCGAACCAACCGAGGTCGCCAGCGAACGGCCGCCGGCGGGCAGTTATCACCTTTTGCACATTGTGCAGAACGCACGCGTTTCGCTCACGTTCTGCACAATGTGCAAAAGGTGGAGCGGCGCAGTGGTTGGTTTCCGCGGTATCTGCCTGCCGTCAGCGATCAGCTGCTCACACGTCCTGGGTCAGCAGGCTCTCGGGTACGTCCACGATCCTCGCTCGCAGCCATTCACCCAGCGACTTGGCCTGCGGGTCGGATCGGGTCGACGACGACACGCCTTCGCCGAGGAGACCGTGGATCACGAAGTTGACTGCCCGGATGTTGGGGAACACGAAGCGGTCTATCGGGAAACGGGCCGTCTCGGGGAGCAGCTGGCGCAGGCGCTCGACGGTGATCGTTGCGGCCATCCAGACGAAGGCGTCGTCGGTGCGCGTCCACAGACCGAGGTTGGCGTTACCGCCCTTGTCGCCGGAGCGGGCCCCGATGATTCGACCGAGCGGCGCGCCGGTGGTGGGGCCGTCGGGTGCCGGGGCGGTCGGGATTCCAGCGATCTCCCCAGGCACCGGCAGCAACGGGATCCTGGCCACTTCGTGGTGACTGCCGGCGATCACCACCGACTGGATGACCAGTTCCGAGGAGATGGTCGTCGGCCAGTACACCGCGTACGGGGTGGCATCCCCGGGTGGAGCGGTCAGATGGAACCCCGGATAGTGGGCGAGGGCCAGCTCGACCCCCGCTCGCGAGAAGCCACGGCCGACCCTGTTCTGATCGGGGTCCTTGACCGTCACCCGTAAGTAGGCCGAAGCCTCCTCATTGGTGGCGGGGTCGGGTCGATCGGTGCGAATGAGTTGGACGTCGACCGAGGCGTACTGCTCGCTGCCACCGACCGCCTGCCACAGCGCCTGTTCCACCGTGGCGGCCTTCTCCTCGATGTCGAGGCCGGTGAGCACGAAGGTGGTGGAGTTGCGGAAACCGCCCAGATAGTTCAACGCGACCTTGGTGGTGGCGGGCCCCGGCTCGCCCTTCACTCCGTCGACCAGCACCCGGTCGGGGCCGTCGTCGCTGAGGCGGATGGTGTCGAAGCGGGCGACGACGTCTGGATTGAGATACCTGGGACCGCCGATCTCGTAGAGCAGCTGGGCTGTCACGGTCCCGACCGAGACCAGCCCACCGGTTCCCGGGTGTTTGGTGACGACGAAGCTGCCGTCTGCGTGCATCTCGACCAGCGGAAACCCGATGCGCTCGAGTCCCGGCACCTCCTGGAAGAAGCTGTAATTGCCGCCGGTGGCCTGGGCGCCGCATTCGATGACATGGCCGGCGACCAGTGCCCCCGCCAGCGCATCCCAGTCGTCGGGTGCCCAACCGAACCGCCAGGCGGACGGGCCGATCACCAGGGCGGCATCGGTCACCCGACCGGTCACCACGATGTCGGCGCCCAGCTCGAGGGCGCGAGCGATACCCCAGCCCCCCAGATAGGCGTTGGCCGTGATGGGCATCACCGCCGCCTCCGCCAGCACCGCCCCGGTGTCGAGGTTGCACAGCTCGTGACCGGCCGTCTGCAGCTCGGGGAGCCGGGCCAGCAGGTCATCGCCCTCGATATGGGCGATGACGGGTGCCAGGCCGAGGCGATCGGCCAGGGCCCGCAGTTGCTCGGCCATTCCGGCCGGGTTGAGCCCTCCGGCGTTCACCACGACCCGGATCCCCCGGTCGAGGCAGCTGCCCATCACCTGCTCCATCTGGCGGAGGAAGGTGGAGGCGTAGCCGCCGGTGGGATCCTTCATCCGGGACCGCCACAGCAGCGCCATCGTCAGCTCGGCCAGATAGTCACCGGTGAGCACATCGATGGGGCCGCCCTCCACCATCTCGTTCGCCGCCGACATTCGGTCGCCGTAGAACCCGGAACAGTTGGCGATGCGAAGGACGTCCTCGTTCATGCCCCGAGCATACCGAGCGATCGCTCGGTCGAGCGGGGGCTGGACCGGTAACCCCCGACACCCCGTAGTGTCTTGTCATGGATCGCATCACCCTCGGCCGCATGCAGAACCCGGTTCGGGGGTTCCTCCACGGTGCCGCCGACCTCGCCTCGGTGGCCGGGCTCATCGTCCTGCTGGCGGTCAACCCGGGCGGGCTCGGCGTCACCCTGTCATTGGCCGTCTACGCCGGCAGCCTGGTGATCATGTTCTCGGCGTCGAGCCTCTACCACTCGATCCCCTGGGGCACCACGTGGAAGCAGCGGATGCGCCGCATCGACCACTCCGCCATCTTCCTGGTGGTGGCGGGCACCATCACCCCGGTGGCGGTGGTCGCCCTCGACGGCGTCTGGGAGGTTGCGATCCTCTCGGCGGTGTGGACGGGTGCGGTGGTGGGAATCGGCATCAAGCTGTTCGAACGGACCGTCCGGCTGGGCGTCTCGGTCACCATCCAGAATCTGATGGGCTGGGCGGCCGTCATCCCCATGTGGCAGATCGGAAAGCGTCTCGGCGTCGACACCGTGGTGTTGCTGGGGGTGGGTGGGGCGCTCTACACCGTTGGCATGGTGGTGATGCTCACCAAACGCCCCCGCCTGTTCCCGAGGGTCTTCTCGGCCCACGAGGTGTTCCACATCTGCGTGGTGGCGGCGAGCGGCGTGCACTTCTACACCATCCTCACGCGCGTGCTGCCAGCGGCGGCGTAGACACTTTTGTCCCCCTCGAGCTTGCGAGAGGGGGAAGGGGCCCCCGCGAAGCGGGGTAGGGGGGGCCTATCCCTCGCGAGCATCAAGACGCGCTCCGGAACGCGCATGGAGTTCATCTCGCGGGCTTTCGACCCCCCTACCCCGCTCGTTCCTCACGGGGGCCCCTTCCCCCACTCCGTGGGGGACAAGCGCGTTACTCTCCGTGACTCCTTGTCTCGCTGAGTGACGATTCCCTCAAGCACCCCTTGGTCGGGGCCGACATGGATCCTGTGACAGTGCCAGCAACGCCCCTCCCGTCTTCGGACGACATCACCTTCTCGACGGCGCGTCGCGGCTACGACAAAGATGAAGTCGAGTCGTACGTCGGGCAGGTGAAGGAAACCCTGAAGCGTCTCGAAGAGGTAAACGCCGACCTCGAGAAGCGCTTCTCCGCCTTCGACGACTCCGGACGTCTCGACACCCTGGAGCGGGAGAAGACCCGCCTCGAACTGGAGAACGGTTCGCTCCGCACGGAGATGGATCGCCTCCGGGCCGACATGGATCAGGTGCGCGACGAAGTGGTCGCCGCCAAGCAGGCAGCCGAGCAGACTGCCCACGACGCCGCCGCCCGGGTGGCGACGGCCGAACAGGCGGCTGCCGACCAGGCCACCGCAGCCGCAGCCGCAGCCATCGTGGCTCCCGTCGCCTCGGCAAGCCCCGAGAGCGACCCGGGCATCGCCACCGTGCTCGAGACCAAGGATCGGATCCTCGACCGGGCCCGCGACCGGGCACGCCGCATCGAAGACGAGGCGCGAGAGAAGGCGCGCCGGATCGTCACCGAGGCCGAGGCTCAGATCGACTCGAAGCCATCCGACGCCGTCGCCGGCGATGCCGGCCACGAACTCGCCCTCGCCAGGGCCGAGTCGGCCGCCATCGTGACCCGCGCCGAACAGCAGGCCACCCAGCTCATCGCCGAGGCCTCCCAGCTGCGCGCCGAAGGGTTGCGGAGCGGGCTCGACCCGCTCGACGAACTGGCCGCCGCCATCATCACCGCCGCCGAGGCGAGCGCCGAGTCGGTGCTGGCATCAGCCGAGGCCAAGGCGGCCGACACCGCCAACGAGGCAGCACGTTCCCGGGCCGAGGCCGCCACCATGGCCGCCCGGGCCCGCGGCGAGCTCGCCGCCGCCCGCAAGGAAGCAGCCACCCTGCGCAGCGAGGCCGAGGAACTGCAGCGCCTGGCCCGCATGACCGAGACCACCGCCCGTGAGCAGGCCGCCGCCGTGGTGGCCGAGTCCGAGGCCCGCAGCGATCAGCTGTCGAAGGCCGCCGAGGCGTACGCCTCACGCATCCGGTCGGAGGCAGAGACCGCCGCCGGCCGTATGAAGTCGATCGCCACCGACGAGGCCGCCAAGCTCCGCCGCCAGGCCGAGAAGGACGTTGCTTCGATCCGGACCGAGGCCGACCGGTTCCGCCAGGATGCCGAGACGGCTCGCGCCGTGGCCAACCACGCCTTGGCCGAGGCACGTTCCGAAGCCGATGCACGGGCCCGCCAGGCCGAAGAGTCGGCTGCCATCACCCGTAGCTTCGCCGACGCCGCCGCCACCGAGACCCGGGCGGCTGCCGCGGCCGAGGCGGCCGCCATCCGCGAGCGGGCAGAGAAGGAAGCCGGCGCCGCCACCGACAAGGCCGACAAGGCATTGGTCGAGGCCAACGAGCGTCTCGCCAAGGCCCGTCGCGCCGAGGAATTGTCCACGGCCGCATTGGTGGAGGCCGAATCCCAGGCGGGTGGCATCGTTGCCGCCGCCGAGGAGCAGGCTGCCCATATCCGCTCCGACCTGGCCGAGGAAGTCGGTCGTCACCAGCAGGAACACGCCGCCCGCACCGCAGCCGTGGTCGAGGCCGAAGAAGCCGTGGCCACCCTGAGGGCGGCCACCGAGCAGGCACACGTCGAAGCGGCATCCACCCTGGAAACCGCCCGGCACCGCGCAGCGGAGCTGGAAGCCCAGGCCGGAGCCGTGCTGGCCAACGCCGAGGAACAGGGTCGGTCGATCGTGCGTGCCGCCGAGGAGCACGCCACCGAGATTCGCGGCGCCATCGACAAAGACTGGGCGGACGCCCGGGCCCAGATGGATGCCCGTTTCGCCAAGCGGATGGCCGAGGCCGAGGCCCAGGCGGCAGGAGTGCTCGCCGAGGCCGAGAAGCGTGGCGAGATCACCGTTGCGGAAGCCGACAAGACCCTCGAGGATGCCCGGGCACAGGCCGTGTCGGTCCGCCGCCAGGCAGGCGAGGCAGCCGCTCAGGTCAAGGCAGCCGCCACCGGCGAGGCCGAACTGGCCCGAAGCGATGCCCGTCGCATGCTGGAGGAGGCCGAAGCCGAACGTCGCGCCGCCAAGGCCGACCGGGCCGACGCCGCAGGCGTGATGGATGCCGCCCGGGCCGAGGCCGAACGCCTCATCGCCCAGGCGACCGCCAAGGCGACCGCCGCCCAGAAGGCCGCCCATGACGAGTCCACCCGACTCGCCCAGGTCCGAACAGAAGTCGAGCAGGCTCGGGCCGAAGCCGAGTCCGCCCGCCAGGAAGCCCTGTCGCTGCAAGCCCAGGCAGAAGAGGCCCGTGCGGCCGCCGACGACCTGCTGCGGTCCACGCAGGTCGAGGTCTCCAGCATGCTGGAGGAATCGAGGACCCACGTGGCCGAGGAACAGGCGGCGTTGGCGGAACGCCGCAAGGACGTCGCCACCGAGCGCGAAAGCCTCGAACGCTGGCGTGCCCAGCTCGAGTCGCTGCGTGCCCAGCTCGACAAGGAACGGACCGGCCTCGAGTCAGCCCGGGTCGAAGTCGAGCAGGACCGTTCGAAGCTGGCCGGCCAGCGTTCCCAGATCGAGGCCGAACGCCGCAAGGTTCAGGAGGCATCCGCCAAGGTGCTGGACAAGGCACGGGCCGAAGCCGACGCCATCCTGGAGCGCTCCTGGTCGGAGGCCCGCCAGATCGTGGAAGGCGCCGGCAACCAGGCCGCCCTCGGCGACTCCACCGAGACGATGAGCAAGCCGGCGCCGGCCAGTGCCTCGCAGACCGACGCCGAGTTGGCTCTGCGGGAGGCGACCACCGCTCGCGCCGAGGCCGAGCACGCCCTTGCCAAGGCAGCGGCGGAGAAGGCCCAGCTCGAGAAGTTCACCGCCGAGGCCAAGGCTCAGAAGGCCGTCATCGAGTCTGCCCGGGCCCTGCTCGAGCGGGATCGGCTAGAGCTCACGGCAGCCCGTGCCGAGTTCGAGGCCCTGCGAGCCACCCAGGCGAAACTGGCCGACAGCCGACCCGAGCTGCGACTCGTCGAAGGCGGGGCCACCGCCACGCCTGCGCAACCCCCGGTCCGGGCCGCGGCAGAACCCATTGCAGAACCCGTTGCAGAACTCGTTGCGGAGCCCGTCATCGAACCGGTCGTCGAGCGACCAGCGATCGAGCCCGTGATCGAGCCGGCTGCGGATCCGGCACCGCTCGTCGAGGACTCCCCCGCCCCCGCCGGGTACGCCTTCGGCACCGAGGCAGAGTCCACCGTCTCCGAACCCGAGCAGCCCGACTGGAAGCCGTCTTCCATCGAGACCGGGTGGGACACTGGGGTGCTGTCGGAGCGGTCAGCCGCCGAGCCGGCCGACCTGGCCGACCTCAAGGCAACCCTCGACGGGCTCCAGAGCCGTTTGGAGATGCCGGTCGGGGCCGACACCTCCGCTGCCGTCGCACCGGCCGGTGAACCCACCGTCCGGGCCGATGCAGCTACCGGATCGATCTTCGGTCGCCGCATCGAGGACGGCTCCGAGACCCGGGTCGACTCCGAGGGCCTGCCCGGTCCGGCCACCAAGCCCAGCCCGGCGCCGGCCGAGGAAGAGCCCGAAGATCCCGACGCCGTGATGGACGCGGTCAGCAAACTCAGGAAGCTGTGGGGGACCACGGAGACCTGAGGCAACGCAGAACGCAGAACGCAGAACGCAGAACGCAGAACGCAGAACGCCCGGAGTGTGAGCTCCGGGCGTTCCGTTCGTTCACTCCCGGTGGAGCCAGCTCTCCTCGGCGCAGAGGTGCTCGACCTTGGTGGGATCGGAGGGAACCGTCGAGGTGAGGTTCTCGTGGCCGTCGATGGTGACCAGGATGTCATCCTCGATCCGGACACCGATCCCCAGCAGTTCCTCGGGAATACGGTGGGTGATCTTCTTTGCGCCGGCCTTGGCCTCCGCCTCGGCGGCGCGGGCGGCGGCCGTGCCCTCCACCACCCGCCGCTCGGTCCAGGCGTCGAGATCGTGTGCCAGCAGCGTGAACTCCACTTCGGGACGGTCCGCGGCGATGTAGATGCCCGGCTCCACCGTGAAACACATGCCGGGTTCGAGGCGGCGATGCCCTTCGGCGGTGCGGTAGGCGCCGGCGTCGTGGACATCGAGGCCGAGCCAGTGACTGGTGCCGTGCATGAAGAACTCGCGATAGAGGTGCATCTCGATCGCCTGGTCGGCATCGGTCGGCAACAGACCCAACTCCACCATGTGGTCGGTCAACACCCGGCGGGCGGTGTCGTGGCTGTCGCGGACGGTGCCGCCCGGCTGCACTCCCCGAATGGCCTGATGATGGGCATCGAGCACCGCCTCGTACACGCTGCGCTGGGCCGGCGTGAACACCCCGTTGGCAGGGAAGGTGCGGGTGATGTCGGAGGAGTACGAGTCGATCTCGCAGGCGGCGTCGATCAGGATCAGATCGCCTTCTTCCACTTCACGATCGTTCTCGGTGTAGTGCAACACGATGGCGTTGGGACCCGAAGCCACGATCGATGGATAGCCGTTGGCCGGCGACCCGCCCTCCCGCCAGATGAACTCCATCGCTGCCTGGATCTGATACTCGTACAACCCGGGTCGGGTGAAGCGCATGGCCTCGCGGTGACCCTCGGCACTGAGCACACAGGCAGCACGCAGACTGTCGAGCTCGGGGAGGTTCTTGATCAACCGGAGCTCCGCCAGCACCGCTCCGACATCGTGGACCGCCACCGGCGCCGCCCGTCCGTACCGCTCGCGATAGGAGCGGGCAATCTGGAGCAGCGAGGTGATACGTTCGTCGTGCCGGGGGTTGCCCAGCCGGTAGAACAAGGTGTCGCGTCCCAGCATCAACCGGGGAAGGACCGAGTCGAGTTCCGACAACGGGTGGGCGGCGTCGGCGCCGAACCGGTCGCGGGCACCCTCCACCCCGGCCCGGTAACCGTTCCAGATCTCCATCTCGCGGTCACGGGGGCGCACGAACAGCTGGTAGTCCCCATCGGGGTGGCCGGGAACGATCACCGCCACTGCGTCCGGCTCGTAGAATCCGGTCAGATAGGCGAAACCGGAGTCCTGCCGAAACTGGTGATGAACGTCGTCGTTGCGAACCGACTCTGCTGAGGCGGGCACGACGGCGATGCCACCGGAGCCGACGATCCGGGCGAGGTTGTCCCGGTGCTCTCGAAAGCGATCAGTCATGATCGGAGCGTATCGCAGCAACCCGATCTCCGTTGACGGCCAACCGGCCTCATCCCACCAACAGATCGACCACCACCGGGAAGTGATCGGATCCGAGGGGGTCGTCGAGATGCCGCTCCACCACCTCGATGTGGTCGGACACCAGGACATGGTCGATGGCGATGCGGAACACCAGGCTGGACGAAGCCGGGAACGACTGCTGGAGACCGAAGCCCCGCTGGGAGTCACGCAGGTCGCCTCTGTTCAGCAGCCTCCGAAATGCGTGCGACCAGGGGGAGGCGTTGAAGTCGCCCGCTATCACGGTCGGGAGGGTCTGCTCGGAGACCCAGTTGGCGGCGAACGCCATCTGGGCGTCACGCAACCCGGAGTCGCGTTCCCCCACGGGTGCCACCGGGTGCACCCCGAGCACCGCCACCTCCTTCCCCGAATCGAGGGCGTAGATGACTTCGACCGAGCGCGGCTCGCGGGTGGTGAACCCGAAACTCTCGACCCGGGCCTCGCCCTTCACCAGCACCAATGTCCCGAAGATGTGGTTCTCGTTGCGGGTCTTGACCACCCGGTACCCCAGGTCGGCACCGTCGGCGGCCTCCTCCCAGGGCAGACTCGACTCGTGGAGGAACACGAGGTCGGCATCGACCTCGGCGACGTAGGCCATCACCTCCCCGTAGTTCTCGTTGGCGGCGAGGACGTTGAACGACAGCACCCGCATCGGGTCGGCAGATGCCGGGGCCTCCACCGACGACGGCACCCACAGCCACCCCACCAGACCCAGGTTGACCACCGCCGCCACCGCCACGACACCGGCGCTGCGCCTCCACCGGCCCAACCCCAACAGGGCGGCGGCGCCGGCGAGAGCAACACCGAACTGGGGTCGGAAGTTGGCCAACAGGTCGAGAGGCCACCAGAACTCACCGAAGAAGGCGGCGATCGAAACCACCGCCAGCACCATGCCGGCCGCGGCAATCACGAACATGGGGTCACAGCCGGTCGAGCCATTCGACGATCGCCCGACCGATCGCCGGACCGGAGTCCTCGGGAAGGTGGTGCAACCCCGGAACGGTCACCTCGGTCTGGTTCGGGAACCTCCGGCACACCTCCCGTTGCCGGCCCACCAGCAGGTAGCCCGGGTCACCGTTGACGAACAGCTTGGGGACCGGCGTTCGCTCGAGCCACCGCTGGTAGCCCGCCACCACCGTTGCCACCGCCGCCGGTTCGCCTTCGATCGGGACCTCCCGCGTCAGGGTGAGCGTCGGACGGCGGTCTTCTCCGACCGATGCATAGGGTCGGCGGTACTCCTCCATGAACGGCTCGGGGATGGGCTCGAGCACCGTCGCCGGGAGCAGCCGCTCCACTACCAGGTTCTTGGCGAGTACCAACTCGTCGCCTGCCTCGGAACGGAGCGCCCGCTGGATGGAACGGGACCGCTCGGGCCAGTCCTCCCAGCGCAGTGGCGTGACCAGCGCCTCCATGTACACCAGCCCAGCGACGGCATCGGGGTGCCGGGCCGCCCAGTCGAACATGAGCGCGGCACCCCACTCGTGTCCGACCAGGATCACATCGGATTCGATACCAAGCACCGACATGAATGCGTCGACGTAGGTCCTGTGATCGAGGAACCGGTAGGAGCTTGCGCCGCTTCCCACCTTGGACGAGTCCCCCATTCCGATCAGGTCGAAGGCGATGCAACGGCCACGACCGGACACCTGCGGCAGCACCGACCGCCACACCATCGACGACGTCGGGTTGCCATGCAGGAACACGATGGGGCGGCCCTGTCCGGACTCGGCGAACGCCATACGGGCGCCGAGAACCTCGACGTGCTTCTTCGCCGGCCATGGATCTGAACGTAGGAGTCCCACGGCGAAGACGCTACCCGCCCGATGAGGCAATGGGGCGGCCGCCCGGTATGGTCGTCCCCGTGATCGTCGACGGTGTGACCGTTGTCGCAGGCCTCATCCTGCTGACCGTCGCTGCCGACAGGCTGGTCCTGGCGGCGGCGCGACTCGCCCGTGTCTTCGGCCTCTCCCCAATCCTCATCGGTGCGGTGGTGGTGGGTCTGGGCACCTCGCTGCCGGAGATGCTGGTTTCCGGACTGGCCGCCGGCCGCCCGGGCGGTCTCGACCTGGCCATGGGCAACATCGTCGGCTCCAACGTGGCCAACCTGGCGCTGGTGTTGGGCCTCAGCGTGGTGCTCTCCCCCATCGACGATCTGAAGCCCGTGCTGAAGCGGGAGGGTGCCGTGATGCTGGCGGCCAGCGTCTTGGTCACGGTGTTCGCCTGGGATGCCGACCTCTCCCGGTGGGAGGGTGGGGCCCTGCTCATCGCACTTCCCGCGGCGTTGGTGCTGCTGGTGCGGTGGTCGCGAGACGGCGACCCGACGGTGGCCGCCGAAATCGACGAGATGATCGACGGCGATGTCCGACCCGGAAGAGAGATCGGATTCGGGGTTGCGTCACTGGCCGTGACACTGCTGGGGGCTCAGCTGCTGGTCACCGGAGCACAGGCGATCGCCATCGGGTTCGGTGTGTCGGAAGCGATGATCGGGCTCACGCTGGTGGCGGTGGGGACGTCGCTTCCCGAGCTGGCCACAGCAGTGGCGGCCGCACGCCGCCGGGAGAACGACATCGTGCTCGGCAACGTGCTGGGCTCCAACATGTTCAACGCCCTGGCGGTGGGCGGCGTCGCCGGCACCGTGGGCAATGGAGCGTTCGACACGACCTTCACCGGTCCGCTGCTCGCCATGCTGGCCGTGACGATCCTCACCGGAGCGCTGGCCACGGTCGGTCGGGATCGGCTGGCCCGCTCCGAGGGTGTTGTGCTGTTGCTGATCTATCCGATCATCCTGATGTTGATCTAGACGGGACGGATCGGAGGATGGTCCCCATCCGGGGCGCCGCCGACTCCGGTGATCCTCTACTGTGCCGCCATGCTCCACACACCCGTCACGGAGAAGGCCAAGGGAACACCGATCGCAGCGAGACCCCGCGACTGGTTCTTCGTGGTGGCCTTCAGCGCCTTCATCGTGACCTCGATCGTGACCGACTCCGTCAACGGCCTCAACGGAAGCCTCGATCCGAACAGCGGTTACCCGGTCGAGCGATTCATCTACGACACCTATGCCAGCGTCGCCGACCCTCTGCTGATCCTCAACCCACCCCAGGTCCGGGTATCGGCTTGGATTTCGGCGTTCGTGTGGCTCCCCACCTACGTCATCTTCGTTCTCGGGTTCCTCAAGGGCTGGAACGGGATCCGCCCGCTCGGCCTCGTGTATGGCGGAGCTCTCACCCACGGGATGATCACCTACATGTCAGAGGGCATCTTCGGGAGGATGGCGACCAGCGGATGGGCCGACCCCGCCTTGTGCGCAGGCTGCGTCGAGCCGAACACCGCCTTCTATCTGGCCGCCAACACGCCCTACCTACTGCTCCCGGCTCTCATGATCGCCCGGATGTGGAGGCCGCTGCCTTTCGGCATCGCCCAACCGGTTCCTACGGAGGAGCCCACGATCACCATCGACCTCCGCCAGGACTCGCCTTCGGTCGAAGTGGGCGTCGACGACACCGACGGAGAGCAGAGAATCCCGACCTGACGCTCAGGTTTCGGGGCCGCTGGTGCCGATGCACCATGCATGATTCGAACGCGAGTGTTCGGGGCTCCAGCCGATCCTGACAGGCTCCATCGACTGGTGATCGGCAACTCCACGGTCGTGGCGGTCTCGGCGGTCGCCTGTTTCGGTGTGGCCTGGCTCGTGACCGGTGACTCGGCCTACCTGGCCCACATGATCGGACCCGCCACCGCCGGCACGTTCTTCGCCATCCAGCTGGCGTTGGGTCGACCCAACGCCTTCTCGGCGATGGTGGTGGGGGCCGTCAGCGTGATCGGTGCCTTCGCCTACGCCGGCCGTCCGGACACCGCCGTCGGCTCGTCCATCGCCCTCGTCTACATCGGCATGGTCGGCTCCGCCTTCGTCAAGCGCCGGGTGGTTCCCTACATCGTCGGCGGCTCGATCGTGCTGTTCGCCACGCCCTTCTTCTGGCGGCACAACCTGGGAGATGCCGACGCCCTGACCACCGCCATCATCATGGCGGCTTCGTTCGGGGTCGGGGTGGCAACGGTGTCGATGGTGATGAAGAACGCCGCCCGTAGCGACGACCGATTCCGCGATCTGTTCGATTCCGCCCCGGTCGGCCTGATCGAGCAGGACTGGTCGGACGCACTCCGCCTGCTGGAACGGCGCCTCCCACCCGGGGTGGATGTCCGCCAGCTGCTGGTGGAGACCCCTGTCCTGGTGGACGAGGTGGTGTCACGTGTCATCAGCCTGCGGGCCAACCGGACCGCCGGCGTCATCATGGGGGTGGAGTCGTCGCGCCTGATCGGGACGGTCTCGAACGCCCGGCTCTCACCGGAGTCACGGTCGGGTTGGATCGAACAGATCGTGGCCCTTCACGCCGGTAACACCTCCGCCCGTTTCGAGATCAGCATGCACACCTTCGCCCGCAAGCCGATCGTGCTGGAGGGCGAGATCCTGGTGTCGGAGGCGGGTCGCAGCGTGCTCCTCGCCTTCAAGGATGTGACCGAGGCCCGCCTGGCGAGCAAGTCACTGGAGGAACTGGTGAGAGCGAAGGACCAGTTCATCGCCACCATCAGCCACGAGCTCCGGACGCCATTGACGGCCGTCCTCGGTTTCACCGAGGAACTGCGTTCCGGGAGAGTGCAATCCGACGCCGAACGCACCGAGTTGCTCGCTCTGGTCGCCAACCAGTCGGCCGAGGTGGCGCACCTGGTGGAGGATCTGCTGGTGGGCGCCCGCGCCGACATCGGTACCGTCACCGTCCAGCCGGAGCCGATCGACCTTGCAGAGGTGGTGCATCTGGTGATCGGCCAGGTCGACATCCCGATCGGATTCGAACCGCCGGAGTCACCGATCTCGGCTCATGCCGATCCTCTGCGGGTACGGCAGATCCTCAGGAACCTGATGTCGAACTCGATTCGCTACGGCGGCGCCACCCGAAGGGTGGTCATCGACACCCTCCCGGGCGCGGTGGTGATAGAGGTGCGCGACTCGGGACCGGCACTTTCGCCGGCCGACCGGGCACGAGTGTTCCAGCCGTACGAGCGCGCCCATGAACGCCCGGGCATCACCGCTTCGGTTGGTCTGGGCCTGGCGGTGTCACGCCAGCTCGCCCGACTGATGGACGGCGACCTCGTCTACGCCCACGACGGAGAAGCCGTGTTCCGCCTCACCCTCCCGGCCGGGCCGGCCGCCACCCACCTGGATGCACACCCGGACATCGAACTGGAATCTCACCCGAAGGAACCCGCTCGGGTCGCCTGACGATCACGGCACCCCGCTCGGCGGCTCCGGCGATCACCGGATCGTCATCGCACCGTGAAGGCGTAGCGAAGGGCTTCGATCTGGCGGTGCACCGACTCGACCGATCCGCCGCCCATGGTCACCCGGCGATCGACCGAGACCGACGGATCGACCAGCATCAGGTCGGCGGCGGGGAGCCTGGTGTCGGCGGCTGCCAGGTCGTCGACGGTGGCGCCGGCGAGATCTCTCCCGTCCGCCACCAGGGCCGACACCAACCGTCCCACGGCGTGATGTGCCTCACGGAACGGCACCCCTCGCATCACCAGCGCCTCGGCCAGGTCGAGTGCGGTCACCCACGAGGAGGGAGCGGGCGGATGGAAGTCGGCGTCGGCGATCATCCCGGTCAAGGCCTCGAGCGTGCCTGCCAGGGTGTCGTCGGACCGGAACACATGCTCCTTGTCCTCCTGGAGATCGCGGTTGTAGGTGAGCGGCAGACCCTTCTGCAGGGTGAGCATGGCCATGAGGTCGCCGATGGCCCCGGCGGTCTTGCCGCGGGCCAGCTCGGCGATGTCGGGGTTCTTCTTCTGCGGTAGCGCCGAGCTTCCGGTGGTGAAGGCGTCTGAGTAACCCGCCCATCCGAACTCGGTGGTGCCCCAGATGATGAGTTCCTCGGCCAACCTCGACAGGTCCACCATGGTCTGGGCACAGCACCAGGTGTATTCGGCGGCGAGGTCGCGCGAACCGACCGCATCCATCGAGTTGGCGAACACCACGTCGAAGTCGAGCCGTCGCGCCGAAGCGATCGGGTCGATCGGAAGGCTGGAACCGCCCGACGCACCCGCACCCAGCGGTGACACCGACAGCCGCTCCTGCAACTGGAGGAAGCGCTGGCGGTCACGCACCGCCATCCAGGCGTAGGCCAGCAGGTGGTGGCCGAACGGCACCGCCTGCGCCTGCTGCAAATGCGTGTACGACGCCACCACCGTGGTGGCGTGGCGGGCGGCCTGTTCCATCAGGGTAGTGCCGAAGGCTGCCAGCCGTTCGGCCTGCAACTCGCAGGCACGCCGCAGGTAGAGCCGGATGTCGAGCGAGACCTGATCGTTGCGCGACCGTCCGGTGTGGAGCTTTCCCCCCACCTCCCCCACCAGCTCGACCAGGCGCCGCTCCACCGCCGAGTGCACGTCCTCGTCGCCTTCGCCGAACTCGAAGGTTCCGTCCCGGGCGTCGGCCAGGATCGACAGCAGCCCCCGATGGATCGTCTCGTGCTCATCCGGCGTGATCAGCCGCACGTCACGCAGCATCGCCACGTGGGCGATCGAACCCTCCACGTCGAACTCGAGCAACCGCCGGTCGGCATGGCTGACCGTGTAGTTCCAGAGCAGCTCCGACGGGCCGTCGGAGAAGCGGCCGGACCAGAGGGTCATCCCACACCCCGCGTGGTGTGGGGACGTGCGGCGGAAGAGCGCATTGCAGAACGCAGAACGCAGAACGCAGAACGCCCGAACCCCGGACCAAGAGCGACGACATCGCCACGCTGCGTGCGAACGTCAGCGCAGTACGCTCCACACCCGGTTTGGGCGTTCGGCGTTCTGCGTTCTGCGTTCAGCGTCTTCATTCGCCTTCCCCCAGTCGATCCTCTGCGAGGCGCCTCAAGCGCAACGCGTTGAGCCGGATGAAACCGGCGGCGTCGGCCTGGTTGTAGACGTCGTCCTCTTCGAAGGTGACGGTGGCCTGGTCGTAGAGGTCGTGATGGTCGGAGCGACGGCCTTCGATGGTGGTGGCGCCCTTGTAGAGCTTGAGGCGGGCTTCGCCGTTGACGCGCTTTTGGATCTCATCCATGAAGGCCTGGAGGGCCTTGCGCTCGGGCGAGTACCAGAAGCCGTTGTAGACCATCTCGGCATAGCGCGGCACCAGCTCATCGCGGAGATGGGCCACCTCGCGGTCGAGAGTGATCGACTCCACCGCCCGGTGGGCGTGGTGGAGGATGGTGCCCCCGGGGGTTTCGTACACACCGCGGCTCTTCATGCCGACGAAGCGGTTCTCGACGATGTCGATGCGCCCGATGCCGTGGCGACCGGCGATCCGGTTGGCTTTGGTGAGCAGCTCGACCGGGCCTAGCTCGTCGCCGTCGATCGCCACCGGGGTGCCCTCTTCGAAGGTGACCGTGACCCACTGCGGGGCGTCCTCGGCCAGTTCGGGATCGGTGGTCAACTTGAACATGCCCTTGGGAGGAGCCTCCCACGGGTCCTCCAGCACGCCGCCCTCATACGAGATGTGGAGCAGGTTGGCGTCCATCGAGTAGGGCTTCTCGGCGGTGACCGGGGTGGGGATGCCGCGCTGGCGGGCGTATTCGACACAGTCGGCCCGCCCCCGCAGGCTCCACTCCCGCCAGGGGGCGATCACCTTGATGTCGGGGTCCATGGCGTAGGCCGACAGCTCGAAGCGAACCTGGTCGTTGCCTTTGCCGGTGGCGCCGTGGGAGATGGTGTCGGCGCCCACCTCCTTGGCGTAGCGCATGAGACCGCGGGTGATGATTGGTCGGGCCAGGGAGGTGCCGAGCAGGTAGTAGTTCTCGTAGACGGCGTTGGCCCGGATGGCAGGGAACACCGCATCCCGCACGAACTCGAGGGTCAGGTCCTCGGCGCAGGCGTCGACCGCCCCGGTGGCGATGGCCTTGGTGACCGCCTCCCCCACCTCTTCACCCTGGCCGACATCGCCGGTGTAGCAGTACACCTCGGCCCCGTATTCCTCCATGAGCCACGCCAGGATGACCGACGTGTCGAGGCCGCCCGAATAGGCGAGCACCACCTTCATCTCGTTTCTCCGATCCGTTCGAGTTGGTTTGCGATCTCGGTTCCCCCGACGTCCTCGGCGGCTACCACCAGGATGGTGTCATCACCCGCCACCGTCCCCAGCACCCCGTCGAGGGCGGCGGCGTCGAGAGCGGCGGCCAGCAGGTGCGCTCCCCCGGGTGGGGTGCGCACCACCACCAGGTTGCCCGAGGCGGTGATCGACTCGGCGAACTCGTCGATGGCGTGGGCGAGGGCGGTGGCCTGCACATGGCGCTCGTCGGCGATCACGTAGCCGTCGCCGAGCTTGACCGCTCCCACCGCCTGCAGGTCGCGGCTGGCCGTGGCCTGGGTGATGTCGTGGCCGTGGCCTGCGAGCAACTCGACGAGCGCCTGCTGGCTGCCGATCACATGATCGGCGATCAGCGAGCGCACGAGACGGCGGCGAGCGGCGGTGGTCGACATGGGATCGCCAGTATACGCATATGCGAATAGCGATCGGTTGGGAGGGACCAAAGACCAACCCAGGGTTCAGGCCGACCGCTCCGGTCGGCCACGGTCGGGAGACCAGGATCACCGCGATTGCCGCCGCCGCAATCAGGTCCACCAGCACTTCGCGGTAGCCACTCCGAGGACCCCCTGCTCCAAGGTCCAGGTCAGCGACGACGCAGCCGCCAGGGCCAGGAGTGACGCCATCGACAGACAGGCCACCGAACTGGCCCGGTTCTCGAGAAGACCGGTGGGTACGTGTACTCGCGGGCACTACTTGCTGGCATCTCCGGTGTCTTCCACGCAGTTGCTTTCAGCGTGATCGGGCTGCCGTCCGCCATCGCACAGGGCCTCTTCGTTGGTCTCGTCTCCCAGTTCGTCCCCAACGTGGGCACGTTCATCGGTGGGGCACTCCCGGTGCTCATCGCCCTCGCCAACAACCCCTCTGATGCCATCTGGGTGCTGGTGGTGCTCACCGTTTACCAGCAGTTCGAGAACATCGTGCTCGCCAATCGCGTCACCGCCCAGACGATGAACCTCCACCCGGCCGTGTCCTTCCGCTCGGTCATCGTGGGAGCCAACCTGATGGGTGCCGCCGGAGCCCTGCTCGCCCTCCCAGTAGCCGCCACCATCCAGGCGTTCCTGTCGAGCTGGGTGACGCACAGGCGGGCGCACCACGATGGAGCCGTGCCCGAGCCGGAACCCCCCACCGTCTGATCCGGGGGCGGCATCGCTGCGTCGACGCCGGTCCCGGTGAAGGCTGGCTCAGAGTCCCTCCATGGCCTCCACCCGCAGTTGGTCCTCGAAACGCTGGTCGGTCTGGGGCGAGTGGGTCGGGAGGACGACCCGTTCGACCTCGGGCCAGCGGTCGAGCAGCCACACCGTGAACGGATCGGAGGCGTCCCTCAGCCACGCCTCCACCACGCCGAGTTGCACTTCGGCCCTGGTTGGGGTGAGCCTCTTGCTGGATAGTCGAAACAGGAGGTATCGATGCATTTCACATCTCACCAGGCCCTGGAGGCGATCAATGTTCTCGGGGTCGACCTCGAATCGGAGGGGATCGCCCTTGATGACCTGGTCACCGGGATGAACGTCGAACTGGAGCACGGAAGCCGATTCACTGATCTCGACGTCACCGGAGACGATCCCGTGGTCACAGCCAAGATCGCCTTGGCCCACCTTCGGGAGTACGCCGACTACTACGAGAGGCTGGCAACCATGGAGCAAGATGCGGAGTTGGCCGGCGCCGCAGCCGCCGTCGCCGCCGACACCGGACCCGGCGTGGTTTGAAAGGCACGCCCGGTACTTTCCGCCGGTTGTCAGCGGAGGAGCGTCCCGGGAACACGAACCACCCCGATCACCCCATCTCGTCGAAGGTGCGCCGGTCCAGTCGGCTTTCGGGGTTCCGCGAACCTGCCGACTCCGTGCGCCGGTACCGCCAGCGCCCCTGGCAAGAACCACTCAATGTGAGCAAGCAGTGGCGAAGATGGCTGCGTCAGCCTTCACTCGGGGGCGCCTGGAGATCGCGCAATCGGGTGAGTCCGGTCCTGGAGGCGATCACCTCCAGCTGGGCTCCGAATGGCACACCGGTGGACGGGCGGAGAGGGAATCACTGAGACAGCGATCATCCCGCCGGCTGCTCGACGTGACGTCCACCCAATCACTCGGAGAGCCGCAACAACTGAACGCCGTCCCCGAACGACGCGACCAGCGTCGGCCTGTCTCCTGGGATCACGGCGGGTGGAGCGGTGACCCCGTGCTGAATGCCGGTAGGCAGCTCTTCCCAGCTCGAGTCGGCACAGCGGATCCACAAGGCACCCGGGCTGAGCACCCACAGCTGGTCCTCGAAACGCTGGATCGTCCGGGGCGAGTGGGTCGGGAGGACGACCCGTTCGACCTCGGGCCAGCGGTCGAGCAGCCACACCGCGAACGGATCGGAGGCGTCCCTCAGGAACAGGATCCCGCCGATCCCGCCGAGCGGCCAGTTCGACGACCCATCGATGCCCACAGGCTGCCACTCGACTCCGTCGGTCGACACAACCGCCGTATCCACACCACTGCCATCCTCCGACACGCCGAACACCGCACCATCGATGGCAGCGGCCGGCCACACCTTTCCCTCGACGACCTCGTCGATCATCCAGCTGCCGTCGGGTCGAGTTCGTGCCAACTCGATGTCGACATCCAACCACCCCAGAGCCACGAGTCCGCTGCCGTCGTCGAACACGATGTCGACCCAGCTCAGCGGCATCGCCGAAACCGCCCACCCGCCGCCCGCATCCAGGGTGAACAGCTGGCGTCGGTCGCCATCGAACGCCCAGACCACATCGCCCACTCGCCCGAGCCGGCCTGCCCGGATCGGATCACCACCGATCACCGCCGGTTCGATGGTCGGACTCGCCGAGTCCAGGCCCTCGACCTCCAACACCTGGCCGGACGCCAGGACGAACGTTCGGTCACCGCTCGTCACGATCACGGGCGGGTTGTGGGGATCCGGAAACGCCGCTTCCGTCCCGGCCACCACCGACCAGATGAAATCGGCCACCACGGGCAACGACGTCGGCTGGACGGTGGTGCCCCGAACCGCTATCGCCGGGCGGCCGGCGTCGTCGATCCCGCCCAGCACCATCGTCTCGCCGTCGGTGGCGAGGGCGGCGACATAGCCGAACTCCTCCCACCCGGTCTCGGCCCCCGGATACCGGTTCGAGATGAAGGACTGGGCATCCAAACCGACCGACACCAAGCCCACCTGGTCACCGTGAATGGCGAGCACCCGCCCGGCGTGGACGATCGCCTCGCGCAGCGGCCTCCCCGACCCTGGCGCCTCCCACGACACCAGATCCTCGGACCACCACACGCTGGTGCCGACTCCCGTCACGCTGGTGCCCGCCACCGCGAAGTAGCCGACCCCGCCGTCGGGACCCACCTCGACGAACCATCCCAGCCCCGGCGGGACCTCCACCGGCACCGGTTCGAGCTCATCGCCGACCACCCACGAAGCCGCCAACCCATCGATCTGGCCGAACGCCCGCACCGGACCGTCGCCCGACTGGAGGACACCGGTGACGGCACCACCCCCGGCAGCCAGATCCTCCATCACAACCCATCCCTGGTGGTCGTGTCGCCACACCACCGGTGTCCCTTCGCCCCAGGTCGGGTCGGTTGGTTCCAGCACCTCACCGAATGCGTACACCACCGATCCGACCACCGCCACCCCGTGAACCACCGCCGGCCGACGGTCGACCAGTGTTTCCACCCACGTTTCACCGCCGTCCCCGGAAATGGCGGCGAACACGGCGTTGTCGAGATCGCCCACCGCCGCCAGCGCCATGACGCCTTCGCCAACCGCCACCTGTGGATCGGAGCCGGCAACCTCGACCAGCGACGCCGCCTCCCAGAGCACGGCGTTGGTCGAGGTGTGCACGATCACAGGGGAGCCGGCGCTCACCGCCAGCCATCCGGCCGGCCCGTGAGCGATGTCGGAAACGGACCACCCTGGCCCGGCCATCGTCACCGGCCTCCACCCGAGGGCGAGCTCGGGCACGTCGGCGGGCGCGGTTACAGCGGTGGACTCGACAAAGGCCCGGGGTGGCTCGGGTGGTGCCTCCAACCCGGTGGGGTCAGCCACGGTGGGCGTCCCAGTTCGAGGTGAGAGCACGAAGGCGATCACGCCCACCAGCAACGCCACCACCAGCAGCAACAGAACAACCAGGGGACGGCGTGGCGGAACAGGGTCGGGGGGAGCGAGGTCGTCTCCACCGAGGACGATGACGTGATCGTCGGAGCCCATAGGGGAAGGGTAGGGCGGCTGAGTTCGGCGGGTCGGCGCCGCCCGTCCCGGCTACGAGCCGGTGCTCTGACTCCACCGGAGCACGCTCACCTCGCCATCGACCATCATCGCCAGGGTGGGAACCTCGGCCGGGATGGGAAGGACGGTGCCGCGGATGCCGTGCTCGAGTCCGAGTGGGATCTCTGTCCAGCCGTCGCTCTGGTTGCCGATCACCATGCGCAGGCGATCGGCTGCCCACAGGTCCTCTCCCGAGCGGACCACCCACTGCGGATATGCCGCTGGCAACTCGACGTCCTCCAGCACCGGCCAGCGATCCGCCAGCGTGATGATGCCCGGCCGATCGCCGGTCAGATAGGGAACCGTGCCTCCCCATCCCCCCACCAGATCCCCCTCCACCGGCTCCCACAGGACGGCGTCGGTGGACGCCACCACCCCGCCCTGTTCCCGCCACGCCAGGAACCCGTTCTCCACCGCCACCACGCCGAAGAGGCCCGCCAGGTCGTCGCTGTGCGTCACCCACTCGCCCCCCTCCTGCTGCCGGAGCGCCGTGTAGCCGGCTGCATCAAATCCGAAGGCGACCGGGCGGCCCTCCACCCGTCCGATCGTCTCCACCACGTCGAGCGGGATCTGCTGAGACGACCACACCCCGTCGCTCGAGTACCGGTACAGCCGGGTGCTGCCGGGAACGGCGGAGAACACCCAGATCCCGTCGGGACCGACCCCGGCCCAGGTCGGGTCCGGGAGCGCCGGCTCCAGGCTCACCTCGCCCGAGTCGAGACCTTCGACCGCCAGACCTTGGCCCGGCACCACCAGGAAGGTGTCGTCACCATCGGACAGCACCAGGAACGGCCAGCCCTCCGCCCGGGCGTCCGCCATGTCGATGGCGGCGATCGTCTCCCAGCCTCCCTCCGGCGCCACTGCCGCCCGCGAGGCAGGTTCGCCGACCACGCCCCGCACCAGCAGGGTGGCGGTCGACTCGGCGCTCCCGCCGACCACCACCACACTCCTGGCGACGGCGACCGCACCGATGTAGGGGAGGCTCACCCGCTCCGACAGCGGTGCCCGGTAGAAGCCCGGTAGGACCACCTCTCCGCCGGCCGAGAACGCCCACAACCCGCCTTCCGCCCGGCGACCCAGCAGAGATCCATCACCCGGCGCCTCGATCGCCACCAGATCGCTGTTGGTGTCGAGCACCAACTCCCACTCGATCAGGTCGTCGGAGGAAACGATGTGACGACCGGAGGTGTTGGGGCCGCGGGCGCCCATCAGCGCCAGATACCGGTACCCCAGGTCGACCACGTCGAGGAACACCCGGCCCTGGACCTCTTCGGGCAGGGACACCGCCACCTCGACCGTCCTTCCGTCGTCGACCCGCCACACTGCCGGGCCGCTGCTGCTGTAGCCCACAACCCACGCCTCCCCGTCCGCCCCGGCGACCACGTCGTTGAACTGGCTGGCAGCGCCGGTGTCGGAGTCGAGGCCCACCCAGGTGAACCCGTCGAGCCGCCACAACCGGGCGCTGGACGAGCCTTCTCCGAAAACGTTGTCGCCCACCGCCCCGGCGGCGTACACCATGCCGCCCACATCCTCGAGTGCGGTGATGACCACACAGCCACCCGCCGCCTCGATGGGGGCGGGTGTCCAGGTGGCGCCTCCGTCCACCGACACGGTCGCCACCGGGGTGCCATCGGTGTCCCGGCAACCCGACGCCGCCACCACCATCAGCCCGTCCCCGACCGCCGCCAGTGCCGCATATCCGCCGACATCCGGCAGCGAACGTCCCGTCCACGAAACCGCATCGGGCGAGGTGTGGACCACGAGGCCGTTCATGCCCTCGGCCACCGCCAGCCATCCGTCTGGTCCGTGGTCGATGTCGGTGATCCCAAACGACGTCCCGACCAGGTCGACCGCCTGCCAACCGAATGCTGCCTGCGGGGTGGGCTCGGCATCCACACCGATGATGGGCGCCACCCTCGGGGACGGTGCCGTCACAGGTTCCTCGGGAGCGGACAGATCCCCCGGGTCGACCACGGTGGGCGCCTCGTCCTGAGGGGTGAGCACGAAGGCGATCAGACCCACGAAGAGAGCGGCGACGGCGGCCAGCACCAGCAGCGACGAGCGGGCCGGTCCGGAGGGGGGCTCGCCTTGCGACGGGTCGCCATCGCCACCGAGGACGATCACGTGGTCGTCGGGCCGGTCGTACGGGCTCATGGGGCGAGAGTAGGAGCACCCCATCCACTATGGAAGGTTGGCAACCGGCCACACGCCGGTCGCCCACCCTCGACACTCGGTTCATCGACGCCGGGGGCTTCAGACCCTGGGTTCGGCGATGGCCGCCTGGGCGGCGGCCAGACGTGCCACCGGCACCCGCGGCGGCGAGCAGCTCACGTAGTCGAGACCGAGACGCCGGCACAGGGCGATCGACTCGGGGTCTCCACCGTGCTCACCACAGATGCCGGCGTTGAGGTCGGGCCGCACCGAGCGGCCCTTCTCGATGGCGATGCGGATCAGCTCCCCCACGCCGGCGGCGTCGATGGTGGCGAACGGGTTGCGCTCGAGGATGCCCTGCTCCAGATACTGGACGAGGAACGCCTTCTCGGCGTCGTCGCGGCTCACCCCGAAGGTCATCTGGGTGAGATCGTTGGTGCCGAACGAGACGAACTCGGCGTACTCGACGATCTCGTCGGCGGTGAGCGCCGCCCGGGGAACCTCGATCATGGTGCCGAAGGCGTAATCGATGGTGATGCCCTGCTCGGTCATCACCGCTTTGGCCTCCTCCTCCAACTCGGCGCGCTGCCGGGCCAACTCGTTGACGTGCGCCACCAACGGGATCATCACCTTGGGATGGACCTCGACGCCGTCCTTGGCCACCTCGCAGGCCGCCTCGAAAATGGCCCGCACCTGCATCCGGGTGAGTCCGGGGAGCATGATGCCCAGGCGCACGCCGCGCAGACCCAGCATCGGGTTGGCCTCACGCAGGCTCTCGACCCGGCCCAGCATCTCCTCGGCCGAATGGATCTGGGCGAGGACGTCGTTGATCTCCTTGAGCGACGTCGCCGACAACACCCGGATCTTCAGGTCGGTCAGATCCAACAACAGCTCCTCGAAGCTGGGCAGGAACTCGTGCAACGGTGGATCGATGAGCCGGATGGTCACCGGCAGGCCGTCCATGGCCCGGAACAGCCCGGCGAAGTCGGCCCGCTGGAACGGCAGCAGCTGCTCGAGGGCGGCGGCACGTTCGGCGGGAACGGTGGCCGTGATCATCTTCTGAACGATCGGCAGTCGTTCCTGGTCGAAGAACATGTGTTCGGTCCGGGTGAGGCCGATGCCCTCCGCCCCGTACGAGCGGGCCAGCCGGGCGTCGTCGGGATAGTCGGCGTTGGTCCACACCCCGATGTCGCGCACCTCGTCGGCCCACCCCAGCAGCTTGGCCAGCCACATGTTCTCGAGGTCGGGTGTCTGGGTGTCGAGCTTTCCCTCGAACACCTCGCCGGTGGTGCCGTCGATCGAGATCCACTCGCCTTCCGCCACCACCCGGTCGCCCACCCTCAGCACCCGGTCACCGAGATCGATCTGGATGTCCTCGGCGCCGACCACCGCCGGCTTGCCGAACTGACGGGCCACCAGGGCGGCATGGCTGGTGCGCCCACCGCGGCTGGTGAGGATGCCGTTCGACGCCAGCATCCCGTGCACGTCATCGGGTCTGGTCTCCGGACGAACCATGATCACCTCACGGTGCTCGTCCTTGGCCCAGCGTTCGGCCAGGTCGGCATCGAACGCCACCACCCCGACGGCGGCGCCGGGTGAGACGTTGAGTCCGGTCGCCAGATAGCGATCCTCGTCGACGGCGGCGGCTTTCCTCGCCTGCACGAACGAGGGATGCAGGAAGAAGTCGACCTGCTCGGGGGTGACCCGGCCGATCGCTGTCTTCGTGTCGATCAGTCCCTCCTCCACCATGTCGACGGCGATACGAACGGCGGCCTGGGCGGTACGTTTGCCGTCACGGGTCTGCAGCAGCCACAGCTTGCCGCGCTCGATGGTGAACTCCATGTCCTGCATGTTGCGGTAGTGGCCTTCGAGCCGTTGCGAGATGGCGGCGAACTCCTGGTACTGGGTGGGCATCTCCTCGGACAGCTCCGTCATCCGCTTGGTGACCCGGATCCCCGCCACCACGTCCTCGCCCTGGGCGTTGGTGAGGTAGTCGCCCTCGATGTGGGGCTCGCCGGTGGTGGCGTTGCGGGACATGGCCACGCCGGTGGCCGAGTCGTTGCCCATGTTGCCGAACACCATCGTCTGGATGTTGACGGCGGTGCCCAGGTCGTGGGCGATGCCGGCGGCGTTGCGGTAGTCGAAGGCCCGCTTGCCGTTCCAGGACCGGAACACCGCCTCG
The DNA here is from genome assembly GCA_050329955.1 of Acidimicrobiia bacterium. GTDB lineage: Bacteria > Actinomycetota > Acidimicrobiia > Spongiisociales > ZC4RG35 > JAOUGY01. The sequence goes on from JBHJOH010000024.1 coordinate 29,830, forward strand.
ATGGCCAACCGCAGTTGCTCGCGTGGGTCGTCGGGGAACGGGCGGCCGGCGTAACGCTCGACGATCGCCTTGAACTCGGCGGTGATCGACTGGAAATCGGCCGCGGTCAGGTCGGAGTCGGAGTCGACGCCGCGTTCGGTGCGGTACTTCTCGAGCACATGCTCGAACGGCTCGTCGCGCACACCCAGCACTACGGAACCGAACATCTGCACCAACCGGCGGTAGGAGTCGAACACGAAGTGCTCGTCGCCGGTCAGCGAGATCAGTCCCTTCACGACTTCGTCGTTGAGACCGATGTTGAGGACCGTGTCCATCATCCCGGGCATCGAAAACTTGGCGCCGGAGCGGCACGACACCAGCAGCGGGTTGGCGGCGTCGCCGAAGCGTTTGGCGGCGGCGGTCTCGATGCGGGCCAGCATCGCCTCCACCTCATCCGCCATCCCCGCCGGGAAGCGGTCGCCTTCGGCCAGGTAGGCGTTGCAGGCCTCGGTGGTGATGGTGAACCCGGGCGGAACCGGTATCCCGATCCGGGTCATGTCACCCAGGTTGGCGCCCTTGCCGCCGAGCAGGGCACGGACATCGTCCCACCCACCCCCTACGGACGCCTCGGCGAGCTCAACCTGATCGAACGCATAGACCCACTTGTCGGACATCGCACACCTTCATCTGGACATCGGTCACAGACACTGTGAGGGGATCGTGCCGCCCGTCCTAGAGCCGGGGGTCCCATGAGGGCCGGGACTTCCGCCGGTGCGTTCACTCGTCGAGGCGCGGAAACGCCGTCATCGTTCGCTGGAGGGTATCCGCCAACGATGACGGCGCCGCCGGCTCCGCTCCTGCCCCGGGAGCGAAGCCGGCGTGGGGCCGTTCCATCAGCCGCAGTGGCCGGGGCCGGTGAGCCCGTTGTTGTAGGCGTCGAGGGTGGCGGCCAGGGCGATGGCCGCGGTCCGGTCGGCGGTGCGCTTGGGGATGGTGACGGTGTCCTCATAGGCCACCAACAGCGCTGCTGCCTTCGCCATCGCGGCGCCCACCTCGGCCGGGACCGCGGCCCCGCCGATGGCGTTGAGCTCTGCACCGATGTACTGCTGGGCCAGGATGAGATAGGCGTTGCCACCCGCCGAGCTGGCCCGGAGCGTCTCGATGTAGCTCATCCCGGTTCCGAAGAAGGCGGCCGAACCGCCGTCCCTGGCATCCCAGGTGGGGTCGTACTTGGCGGGCCCGACCTCGGAGTGCGTCTGCCAGTAGCCGATGGTCCTGGTGCATCCCGGGTCCGCCGACGGCGGCGGTGCGATCGACAGACCGGCGGCGTTCCAGAACAGCGACGCCGGAAGATCGCCACCGGATACCTGGTCCGGGGAAACCACCTCGATGGTGAGGGTGGTTGCCCCGACCGGAACCAGCACGGTGAGCATCTGGCTGTCCCAGTGGTTGCCGGACAGGCTGGCGAAGGGATCGAAGAAGGTGGTGCTGACGCCACCGCTCACCACCACCAGGTTGGGTCGGCTGCTGCTCCCGGCCTCCTCGTCGTTCACACTCGACACCAGCATCGCCAGATCGGCGGTCCGGGGAAGCGTCGAGGCCGGGAACGTGAAGGTCTGGGGAACCGTCGACTTGCGCGGCTCGGGGAACCCGAAGAACGCTCCATCGTTGCCATCGCGGATATCGATGGTGGCGGGGTCACCGCCTTGGTCGAAGATCACGATCACGCCGGCGCCGTTGCTGATGTAGCCGAACGACAGACCCGACACCGTGATCGAGTTGGTGCCGGGACCGAACGACACCAGGTCGGTGACGTCGGCCCGGTAGGTCTTCGAGATCACGTCCTGGAAGAAGGCACTGGTACCGATGAGGGTGCCGGTGACCTCGGTGCCGTCGACCTCGATGGTGTCGTCAGGGAGCGACCCGGCGGTCTGGGTCCGGTACTGGCCTTCCCAGTACAACAGCACCTGCTGCACGTCGGCACCCGCCGGGACGTCGACTCCGATGACACCCGATCCGGTGTCGGCCAGCCCGGTCCCGCCGGTGGCGATCCCCGTTCCCGATGCAATTGCGATGCTCGGTGTTCCCAGCGTCTGGTCCCCATCGGCCAGCGCCGGGATCACCCCGAGCAGCAAGGCGGTCACGGCCACCATGGCGACCATTGCAATACGCCGCATTCCCAACCTCCCCGTACAGCCCCAGCTGATTCCCTGCGAGGCGAGCCTCACATGTATCTAGTCACCGACGGGGCCGGGACGTTACGGATGCAGGCTGACCACGTGGCCCTCGGCGGGCGGTATCGCCCCCTCGAGCATGCGGCGGTAGATCGACTCGAGCGCCTCGGGGCCGCTGCTCTCGACCAGCTCGAGCTCGCCCCCGTGACCGGCCAGGAACGCCCGCCAGGCTGAGGCGTACCGATCCATGAATTCGGCCGGACCCCACTCCGACATGCGGCGTCGCACCTGGTCGGGAGCGAAGAACAACTCCGGCCGGGGGCCGGGCAGCTCGGCGGCACCGCCCAGGTCGTTCCAATGGGCACCGCCCACCGCACAGTCGTAGGCGAGCCGGGCTCCGAGCGTGTGATGGACGGTGCTGCGGACGCCGGCGCTGCCGGCGAAGTCGACGTAGGTCCACGAATCGTCGTCGTCGAGCTCGCCGATCTGGTCGTATGTGAGCGCCCGGTCGTAGAGCCCGAGGCCGGTCACGAAGCCGAGGTTGCCGGGCGAGGTGAGACCCACCACCTCCACGTCACGGGGTTTCAGTCGGTGCGCCAGCGCCATCGCCGTCTTGGACGAGGCCGAGGACACCATCACGTGGGTGGCACCGAAGAACCCGGCCTCGGCCAGGAAGTCGTCGAGCGCGAACGAGGTCATGAAGAGTGGGCGGTACACCGCGATGCGGCCTTCGTCGTCGGCGTCGTAGGTGGGGTCCGCAGCCACCCGGGTGTAGCTGTTGTACACCGGAGGCAGGTCCGCCCGGTGCGGGGCGGCATCGGTGAGCGCGCCCACCGAAATGCGATCGGGTGTGAGCGTGAGGTGGGTGGAGGGCGGGAAGAACCCGAAGAGGCGTTCGCCCACCGGGACGTCGGGATGGCGGGACTCGACCACGTCGGCGAAACCCCACACCGGCATCCGGCCCCACCCCTCCGGCGCCGGGAAGAAGTTCCAGTAGCGCATCCGGTCCCCGAAGACGACGTAGGTGATGTTGTTGGCGGTGAGGGCGAAGCGGTCGATCCGCACCACCACCTCGCCGGCGTCGGCCACGGGAAGGTCGGCTTCGAGGAACCGCACCACGTCGGGTTGAGTCCGGTTGACCAGGAAATGATTCGACCCGCTCATCGTTCCGAGCGTACCGCCTGGGCCGACCGGTCGTTGTGTGCACATCCGGACGCAAAGTGCCCGCTGGTGCACACAAAAGCCTGCCTACAGCGAGGCGGTGAACCGGCGGACGGCTTCGGCGACTTCCTCGGCGCTGATCGACAGCGGTGGGGCGAAACGGACGGCGTTGGGACGGACGGCGTTCACGATCAGCCCGTTCTCCATGGCGGCGGCCGCCACCTCTCCGGCCCGGTCCCCGTCGAGCACCGCCGCCAGCAGCAGACCCCGGCCGCGCACCGTGACCACACCCGGGACCGCCCCCAACAGTTCTTTGAACTGGTCGCTGCGCTCCAGGCAATTGGCGAGCAACTCCTGCTCATCGATCTCGTCCATCACCGCCAGCGCCGCCGCACACACCACCGGACCACCCCCGAACGTGGTGGCGTGATCGCCCTTCTGGAACGCCTTGGCGACGGTGTCGGTGGCCATGCACACACCGATCGGGAGTCCGTTGGCGAGGGCCTTGGCGGTGGTGGCGATGTCGGGTTCGAAGCCGAGCTGCTGCCACGAGAACCACGTACCCGTCCTCCCCATCCCGGCCTGGACGTCGTCGACGATGAGCAGGGCGTTGTGATCGGTGCACAGCGCCCGCACCGCCTGCAGGTACTCCACGGTGAGCGGGTTGACGCCCCCCTCGCCCTGGGTGGTCTCCAGCATGACGGCGGCGGTCGCGTCCGACATGGCGCGCTCGAGGGCGGCGATGTCGCCGGGGGCAACCTGGGTGAACCCGGTGGGGAGCGGCTCGAACGTGGCCTGTTTGGCGGGCTGGCCGGTGGCGGCCAGGGTGGCGAGTGAGCGGCCGTGGAACGAGTCGAGTAGCGAGATGACCTGGTAGCAGTGCTCGCCCCGATTGGTCTGCCCCCACCGGCGCGCCAGCTTGATGGCGGCCTCGTTGGCGGTGGCGCCACAGTTGGCGAAGAACACCCGGTCCATGCCCGACACGGCGCTGAGCCGTTCCGCCAGAGTCACCATCGGCTCGGTGTAGTAGAGGTTCGACACGTGCACGAGCCGGCTCATCTGCTCGGAGACGGCGGCGGCGACCCGCCGGTTGGCGTGGCCGACCGACACCACCGCCAGACCGGTGAGACAGTCGAGATACTCCTTGCCGGTGTCATCGGTCAGCCACGAGCCCGACCCCGACACGAAGGTAACCGGCAGTCGGCCGTAGGTCTGCATCACCACGTGTGACTCGCGTTCGATGGTGGTCATTCGCGTTCGTCTCCGACCTGGGTGATCATGGTCCCGATCCCTTCCCTGGTGAACATCTCGAGCAGCACCGCGTGCTGCACCCGCCCGTCGAGGATGTGGGCACGCCGCACGCCGCCTTCGATGGCGTCGGCCACCGACTTCAACTTGGGCAGCATCCCGCCCTCCATGGTGGTGAGCAGGTGGCGCAGCTCGTCCAGGTTCATGCGGGTGATGAGCGTGGACGGGTCGTGGCGGTCGCGGTACACGCCCTCGACATCGGTGAGGTACACGAGCTTGCGGGCGTCGAGAGCGTCGGCCAGGGCGGCGGCGGCGGTGTCGGCGTTGCAGTTGTAGACCTTGCCGTCGACGCCGCGGGCGAGCGGCGCCACCACCGGCACCAGCCCGTCTTCGAGCAGCCGGTTCATCAGGTCGGTGTTGACCCTGGTGATCTCGCCGACATAGCCCAGTCGCGGGTCGCGGGCTTCAGCGGTGAACAGCCCGGCGTCGAACCCGGAGATGCCGATGGCGCCGGCGCCGTGACGGCCCAACAGGTTGACGATGTCGGCGTTGACCTCGCCGATCAGCACCTTCTGCACCACTCTGATGGTGGCCTCGTCGGTGACCCGCAGCCCGTCGACCCACGTCGGTTCGATGCCTTCCCTGGTCATTGCCTCGGAGATCTGCGGGCCGCCACCGTGGACGATCACCGGCAGGATGCCCACCGTGTGCAGCAGGGTGATGTCACCGGCGAAGGTTCGTTGCAGCGCCGGGTCCTCCATGGTGGAGCCGCCGTACTTGATCACCACCACCTCGCCCCGGAAGCGTTGGATGTAGGGCATCGCCTCCATCAGGATCGAGGCCTTGCCCATCGAGTTGGCGATGCGTGCCTTGGCCGGGTTGGGTGAGGTGTGTCCGGTGCTCATGAGCGGTCCGAGTTGAAGTGGACATAGTCGGGGGTAAGGTCGGTGGTGACCACGGTGGCGGCGCCGGGGCCGGCGCCCACCACCACTTCCACCTCGAAGGCCTCCGCCATCGCCCGGCTGACGAGACCTTCGTCGAAGTCGGCGGCCACCCCGCCGGAACACACGGTGGTGCCGGCGATGCGGATCTCGACGTCGGCCTGGTCGATGGGCACTCCCGCCACCCCGAGGGCGCCGAGGATGCGGCCCCAGTTGGGATCGGAGCCGTGGAAGGCGGATCGCACCAACGCTGAATCCGCCACCTGCATGCCGAGGCGTCGGGCGTCATCGCGGCTGGCCGCACCGCTCACCTCGATGGTCACCACCTTGGAGGCGCCTTCGGCGTCGATGGCCATCTGCATCGCCAGGTCGGCACACACCGCGGTGAGTGCTTCGGCGAACAACCCGGGGTCGGGCGTAACACCCGAGGCACCGGACGCCATCAGGATGACGGTGTCGTTGGTGGATTGACATCCGTCGATGTTGAGGCAGTTGAAGGTGGTGGCGACGGCCTCGGTCAGGATCGGCTGCATGGCGGCGGCGTCGAGCATGGCGTCGGTGGTGAGAAAGGCCAGCATGGTGGCCATGTCGGGGCGGATCATCCCGGCACCCTTGGACATCCCGCCGATGACCCAGCCGTCGCCCTCGGCCACCGCCTGCTTGGGCACGCTGTCGGTGGTCATGATCCCGTGGGCGGCGGCTTCCCCGGCGGCGGGGTGGGTGTCGAGGTCGTCCACGAGTCCCGGGATGGCGGCCAGGATCACCTCCATGGGAAGACGGGTGCCGATCACCCCGGTGGAACACACGAGTACCTCGTCGACGTCACAGCCGAGCGCCTCGGCGACGGCGGCGGTCGTGGCCTCGGCGTCGGCCATACCGGCGGCGCCGGTGGCGGCGTTGGCACAGCCGGAGTTCACGATGACCGCCCGGGCGGTACCGGTCGAGAGACGTCGGCGGTCGAGCTCGACCGGAGGCGCCGCCGCCAGCGAACGGGTGAAAACGGCGACGGTGGGAACGGATGTGTCTGCGACCAGCAGCGCCATGTCGGGGTCGCCGCTCGGCTTGATGCCGGCGGCGGTGCCGGCAGCACGGAACCCGGCGGCGGCGGTCACACCTGTGGATAGGGAGCTCACGTCGTCAGATTGGTCGATGGCGGTCACGGCATCCAACCCGACAGTGGCAGCCCGGCGGTCTCGGGCAGACCCAGCATGATGTTGGCGGCCTGCACCGCCTGCCCAGCTGCCCCCTTCACCAGGTTGTCGATGGCACCCTGGGCGATGACCATCCCGGTGGGCTGGTCGAGGAAGGCGGTCACCAGTGCCCGGTTCGACCCCACCACCCAGCGGGTTTGCGGGGGCGAGTCGATGACGTCGACGAACGGGGGGTCTTCATAGGTCTCGTGCAGCACGGTGCGCAGGTCGTCCTGGGTGACGCCGGTGACCGCCCTGGCGGTGACCGTGGCCAGCTCGCCGCGCTGCATGGGGATGAGGTGTGGTGTGAACACCACCGGGTAGCGGTCACCGGTGGCCTGTTCGATCGCCATCTCGATCTCGGGTCGATGCCGGTGGGTGGTGACTCCGTAGGCGCGGACTCCTTCGGCGACGTTGCCGAACAACAGGTCCTCCTTGAGCGAGCGGCCGGCGCCCGACACCCCGGACAGACAGTCGGCGACGATGGTTCCCCGTTCGACCAACCCGGCCCGGATGAGCGGCACGATCGCGAGCAGCACCGCAGTCGGATAACACCCGGGCGAGGCGACCCGGTCGGCGCCGGTGAGGTCGAACAGTTCGGGCAGTCCGTAGCGCCACACCCCGAGTTGGTCGGGCAACGGATGGTCGCCCCCGTAGGCGGCGGCATACCGGTCGTTGGTGTCGAGCCGGTAGTCGGACCCGAGGTCGACCACCTTGCTGCCCCGTTCGGCCAGGGCGTGTCCCAGCTCCCAGGAGGCCCCGTGCGGGAGGGCGAGGAACGCCAGGTCGACGGCGGGGATGGCATCGAGGTCGTGAGTGGCGAGCGGACGGTGCGGGTTGGCGAGCTGGGGATGGACGTCACCCAGCCCTCCCCCCGCCTTGCTGTGGGCGCCGAGGTACACCAGGTCGAGCCCGTCGTGGGCGTCGACGAACCTGACCACTTCACCACCTGCGTACCCGGATGCACCGAGCACGGCCACCGAATGACCCAAACCGTCCTCCTGAGGAAACCACCAGTATACGCATATGCGCATAGCGCAAACCCAGGGTTGTAGACCACACCCCGTGTAGTCCTCGGCCCACAGAATGCGATAGACCCGCCACCGGGGCTCGAGCGTCCTTCCGTCGAACAGCCATGCACCAACGAATCACACGCCATCATGTCGAACGCCATCCGGATCAACGCCGGGGCCAGGAGGGGACGATGAGCGAGACCGTCCGAACGGACGCATTCACCCCTGACTTCGAGGGGTTCTACCGACGGGAGTACCGGTCGGTGGTGACCCTCGTCTACACCCTCACAGGAAGCCGCTACGGCGCCGAGGACATCGCCCAGGACGCTTTCCTCAAAGCCCACCGCAACTGGGCGACGGTGTCGCACTATCAACGACCCGACGCATGGGTCCGGGTGGTGGCGATGAACCTCGGCCGATCCCGACTGCGGAGACTGGCCGCCGAAGGGCGCGCCCTCAGCCGCTTCGCCGGCATGGCCGTTCAGCCCTTCCCCGAGCTCGAACCGCACAACGAAGCGTTCTGGGCGGCGGTGCGCGCTCTCCCGCACCGGCAGTGCCAGGTGGTGGCGCTTCACTACCTGGAGGACATGAGCGTCGTCGACATCGCCCAGGTGCTCAACATCGCCGAGAGCACCGTCAAGAACTCTCTCGCCCAGGCCAGAGCGACCCTCGCCAAGACCCTGGAGGTGGCACTGTGAAACTCGAAGACCTCGCCAGAAACGCCGCCGACGACGCCAACGCCGCCGGCCGCTCCATGCCGATCGTGCCGCTCGAGCGGTCCCGTCGTCGCCGGGTGCTCCTCACCGTCGTTCCCACCATCGCCGCCGGGGCGCTCGCCTGGGTGGTCATCGCCCTGGTCGCCTTCCCCGAGAACGTCGAACCGCCCGTGATCAGTCAGGTGCCGACCACGACCACCACCGTCGCGGAGACCACAACAACCACCGTCACAGAGACCACGACGACGACCATCGCCACAACCGCCACCACGATCGCCGCGACCGACATCGAGCCCGGTTGGGTTCGGTCGTCGTTCACCTCGACGACCGACAACTCCGGTGAGGTTCTCTCCCAGTACACCGCCGGCATCAACTACGGCCGCTCGGTGGCGTGGGATCGGACCACCCGGAGAGGAATCGTGGTGGTCACCGAGGAGTCCCTCGAATGGCACCAACCGGGCGGGATCACCGGCCACGCCAACATCGAACTCGGCCCGATCGTCACCGTCGAATCCACGCCCACCGGCCCGGTGGTGGCACTCCGCATCGATGACGGCTCCATCATCTGGTACGACCTGGCTACCGGCACCGAGACCAGCCCGCCGGTCGAACCGGTCACCACCGACGGCATCACCTACACCGTCGGGGTCCGCACCGCCACCATCGACCAACCCAACTGGTCCGACGTGCCCACCGGCGAAGGCGGCGAACTGCTCGACGAGTTCGACCCCCCCGAACTGGTGATCACCGAAGACGGAAGCGAAGTCCTCCGCATCACCATCGGTACCACCGACCGGCCCTACGTCCGCATCGACGCCTACGACGGCCGCCGCGTCATCGTCGTCGCCGAACCACTCGAACCAGCCCTCCCACCCATGACCGCCTGGATCATCGACCTCGAGTGTCCCGACTGCACCGAGCTCATCGAAACCGATGGCGCGGAGTGGTTCGACCTCACTGGGTTCCTCGCCAGCGAGGGCGACGTCGTGGACCCTGTCGACAGCGACGCCGAGGCCGGCCTGAAGTGGGACATCGGCATCATCGTTTCGATCGATGTGGACTCGGACGGCCAGGTTCGCATGGACTACGACCGAGCAGCGCTGTGCAATGGGTGTTCCAGTCTGGACCTGACGGAACCCCCCACGGCCGCGGTTGGAAACACTGATGCGGCTTACTACAACGAGAATCCACGGCTGCGGAGCTATCCGGTCTCAGAGTCGGTCGTAGTGACAGTGATCAGCCCAGAGTGGCTGGAGACGTCGTGTGACTGGTGGTCTGGCGGGGCGGACGCCGGCGAGCCGATTTGGGAAGCCGCCTCGATCGCCGAGTTGTTGTCGGAACTGCAATCGTTCGGGAGAATCGGACAGACAGCACTCACCTTCGATGCGGACGGGATCGTGACTGCGATTCAAGTTGGGGGTGGTTGCTGATGCGTCGTCAATCCCATCTCAAGGCACCATCCAGACTCCCGGACTGCCTTGGTCGGAGTGTCCTTACCGGAGAGTGATGCCCTCGGGATCGAGGAGGGCGACGAGATCGTGTTCCGTGTGGAGGGCAACCGCGCCGTCCTCGCCCGCACCCCAGACTTCCTCGAGCTGGCCGGGACGATCCCTGTTCCACCGTCGAAGCGGAGTACCTCATGGGACGAGATCGTCCGCCGGACCCGCTCCGACCGCGCTGCGCGCCGGCGTTGACGGCCTTCCTCGACACCAACATCATCACGCGTCACCTGACCGGTGATCCGCCGGCCATGGCAGAGCGTGCCACCCGCTACCTGGGCACTGCCGAGACGCTGCTGCTGACGGACCTCATCGCAGCGGAGACCGTCTACGTTCTCGAATCCTTCTACGAAGCTCCCCGTGAGCAGGTGGCGGAAGCCGTCCGTTCGCTCATCGCTCTCCGATCGGTGGTGTGCATCGATCCCGCCCTACTCCTTCCGGCTCTGGAGGTCTACGAGGTCGACCGTCTCGATTTCGCCGAGGCGTACCTCGTTGCGTGCGCCGAGGCCACGGGAGTCGGGCGGATCGCGTCGTTCGACCGGGCCATCGATCCAGTTGGCACGGTCACCAGAATCGAGCCCGACTGATTCGACCTCGCCGGCGCCTCCCCGAGATCACGCCGTCAACAGCCGGTGAGCGAACCGCAAGGAGCGAGAGAGCGTCAGGTTGCGGCCGTCGTTGGCCACGACCATCGCCGCGGCTGACCGATCGTCGGCCAGCAGAACCGTGGCGCTCCACATGGTGTTCGAGCCCTGCATGCCGATCGAGAAGCCGTCGAACCTGGCCCGAGCCCAGCCCATCGCCATCTTCCCGTTGACCGTGAGCATCCGATCGACCGTCTCGTTGCGAAGCAGATCGCCGCCACCGGAGAGGATCATGTGCTGGAACCGGCCCCAGTCGGCCAGGTTCATGTGGAAACGGCCGGCCGGGGTGATGATTGGCGGATTGTCACTTCCGGCCTCGTCGGGTGGAGCCGCCTCCCCGCGACCCACCATGATGATGGGCAGGCGGAATCGGGGGTGGTGGCCCCGGATCCGCGGCGGCGGGCCGAAGTCGGCGCTCCTCATCCCGAGCGGCCGGAAGACACGCTCGACCAGCGCCTCCTCGAACGGCACGCCCGCCAGTCGGTCGATCACCGCCCCCACCACCACGTATCCGAGGTTCGAATAGACGAAGCGACCGGGTTTCGTGGGCGGCTGCGACAGGGTGCGAGCGACCAGCTCGGCTCGTTCGTCCGCCGGCGGTCGATCGTCCGAGTACGAGGCGAGCATCTCGGCGGGGCTCGGGTTGGCGGGGATCCCGGCGACACACACCAGTGCCTCGGCCATGGTCCGATCTCTCCACTCCGGATGCGGGTCGAGATCTGCGAGCAGTTCCCCGATCGACGTGTCCCAACCCGCCTCGCCGGCCTCGACCAGGGTGGCATAGACCGAGGCGGTCATCGCCTTGCCGCACGAACCGATGTGCCAGGTATCTGCGACGCTTGCGGCGTCATGGCTCTCACGACTCACCGTACCCGCCACCGATGTGAGGGAGTTCCCGGCGACGCCGACGACACCGGCGACAACCGCGGCGACGCCACTGCCGCTCCGAAAGCGACGGACTTCCGCCTCGAGCGAATCTGCGCCGATCATGACGATCTGCCGGCGAGAGAGAGGGCAGTACGCCGGGCCGCCCGTGCCTGCCCCTCCGGCAGGCCAAGTGATTGCAGCACGGCGTTGTATTCGGCGAGACACACGACCTGATAGGCCGTCTGCCGAGCATCGGTTGCGCTCCGCGTCGGCTGTTCTCGTCGGATCGCCATCGCCAGTTCGTCGATGAGCAGCTCGTAGGCACGCCGCAGCCGGTCTTTCAGCTCGGGATGTCTGACGGTCTCTGCGAAGAGCTCGTCGAAGGCCCTGTCTTCGATGTCCATCGACGCGGCCCACGAACGCCCGAACATGTGGTCGATGAGCCGACGGATCGCCGGGGCCGAACCGACCGCCTCACGCACCACCAGTTCGTAGCGGTCGACCAGTCGAGCAGCGGCCTCCAGGACGAGGGCTTCCCGGTTGCCCACATAGTGGCGCACGACCGACCGCTGGACGCCTGCCCGGCCTGCTACGTCGTCGAGCGTCACGGCTTCCAGCCCTCGCTCGCCGATGAGCTCGATGAAGGCGTCGAGGATCGACCGCCGGCGTTCGACCGCCATGCTCGGTCGACCGGTCTTCGTACGTTGCTCAGATCCGATCACGTTGTTGATCATAATGACAATCAAGTTTGCTGGCAAGAGTGCGATGGACGGTTTCGAGCGCTCATGAGTTGTACCGTCATGACTGACGAGAGGAGGCTGGTGGAACCCCATCCCCTGGGGATCGGCTTCGACGCCTTCTACCGGGAGCACTACCCGGCTTTCGTCTGCACCCTCACCGGGGGTCGAAACGGCGCAGAGGACACCGCCCAGGAGGCCTTCCCCCGCGCCCACCGGACTGGGAGGCGAAGTGCCGCACAACGAAGGCCCGGGCGGATGGGTGAGAGATGTGGCGCTCAACCGCGCCCGTGGCCGACTTCCCCCTTGGCTACCGAGACGAGAGCACTCGGCAGGTTCGCCGGGATGGCCGTGAGCGCCTTCCCCGAACTCGAACCGGCCGACGAGGCGTTCTGGGCGGCGGTCCGAGCGCTCCCCCGTCGCCAATGCGAGGTGGTCGCCCTCCACTACCTGGAGGACATGTCGGTCGCCGACTTGGCTGCGCCGTGTGCGCATGGCCTTCTGCGCCAATCGATGCGAGCGGCCCTCTGGTGATCGACCTCGGGCGGCTGACCATCTGCCGAAACCTGAACGACCGCTACCCCAGGTACTTCAGGCCGGCGTTCGCCGGCTTGAACCCACAGCGCTTCACATAGAACCCGGCTTCATCGTCGTCGAAGTCCACGTGGAGCCACTCACATCCAGCCTGTTTCGCCTCCTCGACGGCCAGTTCCACCATCGACTGCCCGATCCCGGACCGTTGCTGCGAAGGAGACACCGTCACGTCCTGCAGCCAGGCGTGGACCAGACCGTCCCAGATGACATTGGTGAACCCCACCAACTCGCCCTCGATGCGGGCAGTGCACCAGCCGAGGCTGTGTCGTTCGACCAGCGCCACCCAGTCCCATTCGTCGTCGGTGTAGACACGGGTGCCGAAAGCAGCGGCGTGGAGTTGGTTGGCCTCGGCGCTGGTGAACGGGCCTCGCCAGAGCAGTTGGGGATCGGACACGCTCCGAGTCTGCTCGATCCGTGGGGACAGGGCCAGCGATATGCATCACGGCAGGGCAGCTCTATGCACCCGACCAGTTTGTGGATATGCTTCGGAGATGCGGCGCACCTCTATCGAGATCGACGACGAACGTCTGGCTGAGGTACAGAACATCCTGGGCACAACGGGGCTCAAGGACACCATCGACCGCGCCTTCGACGAAGTATTACGCGCAGAACTCCGCCGTCGCCTCGCTGAACGCATCGCCTCAGGCGACGGCATCGATCGCGACCAGGCGACCCTCGAAGCATCGAAGCGGTGGTGACGCTCTACCTGGTCGACACCAGCGCCTGGCACCGCTCCGCTCACCCGGATGTCGCTCGGAGATGGCAGCAACTCCTGATGGAGGACCGCATCGCGCTGTGCCATCAGGTGATGCTCGAGATCCTGTACAGCGCTCGCTCGGCCGATGACTACGCGGCTCTTCGCCGGGAACTCGCAGGCGTGCGCCTGCTCCCCAACGGCATTGCCAGGTACGAACGCGCTCTGGACGTTCAACAGGCGCTCTCCGAGGTCGGCGGTCTCCATCACCGCAGCGTGCAGATCTCGGACCTCCTGATCGCTGCGTCGGCCGAGTCCGCCGGTGCGGTGGTGTGGCACTACGACGAGGACTTCGATCGAATTGCTTCGATCACCGGTCAAGCCGTCGAGTGGGTAGCCCCGCGAGGCTCGCTGTGACGATCATCGCCTGTCACGCAGGCCCCGCTACCCGACGGTCGCCGATCACGACGGCGGCGTCCAGCGCCAGGCATCGGGTGGTGTCAGGCCGACCCATGCCAACACCTCGGAGCCGGTCCACACCGCGGTCGATTCGATCGGGCCGGGGAGTGCCAGCTGCGACCACGTGCTCGAGCGGGTGTCGAACAGCGCTGCGTCGCCACAGGACTCGACGACCAGCAGATCGCCGACGACGACGTTGGACGTACCGCCGTTACAACCTCCCAACGGGATCGGGTCGATCTCGGTCCAGGTCCCGGTCGACGGATCGAAGGCCATCGCGAGACCAGGCGTCGTTTCCCACACCAGCAGCCGGCCATCGACGACTGCCGAGTCGCGTGGCAGATTGCACTGGGCGTACCCATCGCTCGCCAGCGAGACCGTTGGCAGCTCACGCCACGTGCCCTCCTCGAGTACGGCGATGCGGTGGGAGCGGCAGGGCTGCTCGAGCGCGATGGCGTAAAGCGCCCCGTCAACGACGTGGAGCTGCCGCGCCCAGGAACCGTCCGTTGTGAAGGGAACCGCCGGGAGCTGCTCCCAGGCGTCCGCTCCCAATGCCAACCGTTCCACACCGGCTCCCGACCAGGCCACCACACCAGAGCCGTCGAAGCTCGTCGTCCAGTCGAGGCCGAGCGGTGCGTCCGCCACCGTGCGCCATCGATCCTGAGCGGGGTCGTAGGCGACGGTTGTCAGCGAGGAGATCACCACGAGTTCGTCTCCCGTCCACACCCCGATCGTCGAGCCGGCACCCTCGGGAGCAGGGGCGATCGTCCGCCAGGTCTGGGTGCCCGCATCGTAGGCCGCCCCATCCGTGCGACGGCCCTCGCCCTCCGTTTGCCCCCCGTAGATGAGCATCTCGGTCCCGGTCCACACGGTCAAGGGCCCGATACGAAAGTCGAGCGGTCCGGGGTCGACGTACGACCGGTCGGTCATCGGTCTGGGAACGCTCGACCGGATCCACACATCCGTGAGGTCCGGCTGCTCAGCGGGGGCCACCACTCCGTCGATCGGCACGATCTGGACTGCACCCCAGTCGCTGCAGCGCCACGCCATCGGGCCGCATCCGTGCATGACCGAGAACTCCTCGAACTGAACCGCCATATGGAGCGGCACTTCGTCGTCGGTGGCGAACCGCAGCGGCGGGGTCAAGTCGAGCACTGGGAACCCGTTGACGTGCGACAGTTCGATCATGTCGTCGACCGCACCGCCGAGCTCGGCCCGAATGTCGTCGTACAGGTCGACGGTGAACTCCCACTCTCCCCCGTCGGCAGATCCTGCCCTTGAGAACCGTGAGATGCCGATCACCGGCGAGGTTCCGTCGGGTCGATCGAGCACGATGGCGGCCTCGATGCCCTGCACGACGAGTGGTTCGTCGGCGAAGACCACGAACGGTGTGCCGTCCGGGAGAGCGCCCGAGACCTGGCCAGGCCAGTTCGCAACGAGCGTCGACGTCGAAGTCACCGTCTCGGGCACCGTTGTCGGAAGTGTGCTGGACGGTGGAGTCGGGGGCTCCAGTAACGACGGGGTTGCCGGCTCGTCGACACTGGGTTGGGGCCGGAGCAGATAGCCGCCGGCGAGCAGGAACACCACTGCCGTCGCCACCGCCACCAGCGCCTGCAGCCGCGGACGTCCCCTTCGGCCGGGTTCGGCCAACTCGGCGACCAGGCGACCTTCCAGTCGATCCACGAACGCCGGGTCGGGCACGGGCGGCGGGCCCTTGGTGAGTGCCGACCGGATCTGGTCGTCGTTCATGACAGCTCCTCGGTGAGGGTCCGCCTGGCGCGGGCCAGGAGCGACTCGGCGGCACGGCGGCCCAAACCCATCACCCGGGCCACATCGTCGACCGGGAGATCATCGACATAGCGCAGGATGACGGCGGCCCGCTGCCGGGGCGGCAGCAGATCGAGCAGGCGAGCCACGTCGACGCCGCCATCGACGACGGCCATGGCGTCGTCGGCGACGGCATGGAGGGCCGGTGAGGGCCGGGTGGCCCGACGCAGATGATCGACCAGCTTGTTGCGGGCCACGGTGATGAGCCAGGCGCGAGGGTCATCGATCACGTTGCCCTGCCCGATGCTGTGCACGTAGGCCATGAAGACCTCCTGGGTCAGATCCTCGGCTTCCTGGCGGCGGCCGGCCAGACGGAATGCCAGATAGCCGTACACGTCGGAGACGCAGTTCCGGTACACGGACACGAGGTCCGCCCGCTGATCTCCTCCGACGATTGGGTCCATCACCAGGAGCGTCGCAGAACCGACCCCGGTTCCGTCGGTCGATCGGGCCCATTCTGTGGGCCGAGGACTACACGAGGTGTGGTCTACAACCCTGGGTTTGCGTCAGGGCACGTCGAGGCCCTTCGAGGCGGCCCACTCCCGCACGATCCGGTAGGCCTCCTCCTCGGAGTAGGCGCCGTCGTCGATGCGCTTCTCCAACAGGATGTCCATGATCTCTCCCACCAGCGGGCCGGGTTTGATGCCGAGATAGGTGATCACGTCGTTGCCGTTGATGGGGGCGCGCAGCGCCTCGATCTCCTCCTGGGCCTTCAGCTCCTCGATGCGATGCTCGAGTTCGTCGATGCGGTTCTGGATGGTTCTCGCCCGCTTCTCGTTGCCGGTGGTGACGTCGCAGCGCACCAGCTCGTTGAGGTCCTCCAGCACGGGGCCGGCGTCGCGCACATAGCGGCGCACCGCCGAGTCGGTCCAGCCCATCTTCAGGCTGTGGGGGCGCAGGTGCAGGAACACCAGCTGGGACACGTCGTCGACCAGCTCCTTGGGATATCTGAGCGCCCGCATGCGCTCGCGGGCCATGCGCGCTCCCACCACCTCGTGGTGATGGAAGGTGACACCCGACTTCACGAAGCGACGGGTCTCGGGTTTGCCCACGTCGTGGAGCAGCGCCGCCAGCCGCAGCCGCAGTCGGGGTGAGGCCCTCTGGGTGACGGCGATGGTGTGGGCGAGCACGTCCTTGTGACGGTGCACCGGGTCGATCTCCATCTCCAGCAGCGACAGCTCCGGGATGAAGCGGTCGGCCAGGCCGGAACGCACCAGGCCCCACAGCGCCGGGGCGGGGTCGGGGGCTTCCAGCAGCTTGGAGAACTCGTCGCGGATCCGCTCGGCCGAGACGATGTCGAGCCGGTCGGACATCTCCTCCACCGCCGCCACCGCCGCCGGGTCGGGTTCGAAACCGAGCGTGGCCTGGAACCGGAACAGCCGCAGCATGCGGAGTGGATCGTCGGAGAACGAGATGTGGGGATCGAGCGGGGTGCGCAGCACCGCCCGGGCCAGGTCGACCATGCCGCCGTAGGGGTCGATCAGCTCGGCGTCGGGGATGCGCAGCGCCATGGCGTTGACGGCGAAGTCGCGGCGCGACAGGTCCTCCTCGATGTGATCGGAGTAGGACACGTGCGGTTTGCGGGAGTCCTCCCGGTACACCTCGGAGCGGAAGGTGGTGATCTCGAAGCTGATGCCGTCCTTGCGCGCCCCGATGGTGCCGAACGCCTCTCCGAGAGTGAACACGGCATCGGCCCAGTCCGAGACCAGTCGTTTGATCTGGTCGGGGCGGGCGTCGGTGGTGAAATCGAGATCGGGACTGGTACGACCGAGGAAGGCGTCGCGCACCGAACCACCCACGAGGAAAAGTTGCTTACCCTCGTCGGCAAACCGTTCACCGAGTTCGACCGGTGCGCTCCCCGGCTCGACCAACCAACGAAGGCGGTCGGGGATCATGACCCCCAGTCAACCAGTCGACCGGCCACCCGGTCAACCGGAGAGGTCACACCTCGATGCCGGCCTCCATTGCCTTGGCCCGGAACTCGTGGGAGTTGCGCACGAAGGGGAGGGCGGTGGGGACCGCCACCCGCAGCTCTTTCACCAGGGTCAGGACCGCCTGGTCGAAGGTCTGCATCCCGAAGAACTCGCTCTCCTTCATCATCTCGAGGAAGGCGTCGGCTTTGGCCTCGGAGGTGAGCAACTCAGCGATGCGGGCGTTGCCGGTCAAGACCTCGGTGGCGAGCACCCGGCCGCCCTTGGCGCCGTCGATGAGTCGCTGGGACACGATCCCCTTCAGATAGGAGCCGAGCTGGGACCGCACCGTGGTCTGCAAGGTGGTCGGGAAGAAGTTGATGTAGCGCTGGATGGTGTCGGTGGGGTCGGCGGTGTGCATGGCGGCGACCACCAGGTGCCCGGTCTCGGCGGCGGCGATGGCGGCGGCGGCGGTGTCGGTGTCGCTGATCTCCGACAGCATGATCACGTCGGCGTCCTGACGCATCGCCCGGCGGATCGCCTCGGCGTAGGAGACCGTGTCCACCCCCACCTCGCGCTGGGTCACCACCGCCATCTTGTCGGGGAACAGGATCTCGATGGGGTCTTCGATCGTGACGATCGCAACCGGGCGGGAGGCGTTGATGTGCTCGACGATGGCCGCCAGGGTGGTGGTGCGCCCCGATCCCGACGGTCCGGTCACCAGCACCAGGCCTTTCGACTCGGATGCGAGCCTGCGAATGATGGGCGGCAACCCCAGCGTGTCGAGGGTGGGGACGCCGGGGACGACCCGCCGCATCACCAGGCTCACCGAGCCGCGCTGGCGGTAGGCGTTCACCCGGAACCGACCCAGATCCTGACGACCGATGGCGAAGTCCACTTCGTTGGTCTCGTTGAACCGGTCACCGGCGCGGGGCGTGAAGATGCTCTGGGCGATGGCCTCGGTGTCGGCCGGACGCAGTGCCGGCAGGTCCTCCATGCGGCGCAGCTCGCCGTCGATACGGATCACGGGCGGCGAGCCCACCTTGAGGTGGATGTCGGATGCCCGCGCCTCGACGGCGCGGCGCAGCAGTTCATCGAGGGTCATGGCCATCGGGCAAGTTCTCCTGAAGGGGCGACACTCTCAGGATCGGCACCGGGGACCCGAAAACTTGAACGCCCGGAATGGGCCGCTCGGACCTTAGCTCACCGGCACGGTGGCATCCTGGTCCACCAGCCGCTCGGTGGACGAAATCTGCATGACCCCGCCATCGACGGCCAGCACGGTGGTGTTGGAACAGCCGCCCTTGTCGACCGCCTGATAGTTGACCCGGTAACGCTCGGGCCGACCCCGGATGGCGCCCACCTCCATCACCGGATCCGACCAGGTGACCGCCACCGAGGCATCATCACAGCGGGCGAACACCTCCGACCACACCACCGGTGCCTCCAGCCGGTCTCCTCCCCCGGCCAGCCTCCGGATCTCGGTGCGGTTGCCGGCGGGGTCGGTGATGACCCCCGCCCACCAACCCGGCTCGGCCGGTTCGACTCGGAGCCGGTAGCCGACGCCCGGCTCCCACGGGTAGTTGCGGGTGTTGCGGTCGTCAGGCGCCGATGGCAACGGCGACACGGTTCCATCGAGGATCGACCCCGTCGCCGAGTAGCCGCCCCAGTTCACCGCCCGCCATCCCGGGTAGCGGGGGTTCCACTGGAGTCCGAGATGGGCCCCGCCGGTCCGACGGGAACCGTCCGAGAAGGATGACTGCAGCGCCCAGAAGCACAGCCGGTCCACCGGCGGCTCCCACTCCACCGTCAGCGTCACCTCCACCGGCGCGGGACACGGGCGCTGGATCCCACCACAGGTGAAACGATGAGGCTCCGGTGCCGGATGTGGGGTATCCGCTGGTCCGCTGGGCCATCGCTCAGGCCACGTCCCAGGCCCGTGCTGCCACCACCACCGCCTGTTCCACCGCGTCCCACGACACCATGGGCGAGCGCCGCGGGTCGTGGTCCTCGGCCACTCCGGCATACCCCCGCAGCGTGGACGCAACCGAGGTGGTGATGGCCGGAAGGTGGTAGCCGCCCTCGAGGAAGGTGACGATCCGGTTGGCCGGGACGTGGGAGGTCAACTGCGACGCCATGAACCCGTAGTCCCATGCCAGCAGCCGGAGCTCGGCGAGCGGGTCCTCCTCGTGGGCGTCGTAGCCGGCGCTCACCAGGATCCAGTCGGGGGAGAACTGGGAGAGGACCGGTCCGATCAGCCGTTCGAACAGATGCCGGTACACGTCCCCGCCGGTCCCGGCCGGTACGGGGACATTGACGACGCGGCCCAGACCGGCGCCGGTGCCGGTCTCGTCGACCGCTCCCCCGCCCGGGTAGAACGGGTACTGGTGGACGCTGATGTAGAGGATGTCGGGATCCGCATCGAAGCTGTCCTGGGTTCCGTTGCCGTGGTGAACGTCCCAGTCGACGATGGCCACCCGCTGCCCCCGATCGCGCAACACCGCCGCCGTGATGGCGGCGTTGTTGAACAGGCAGAACCCCATGGCACGGTTGACCAGGGCGTGGTGACCGGGTGGCCGTACCGCCAGGAACGCACTGGCGTCGGGGGACTCATCCAGCAACCGCACCGCCTCCGGGCCCGCCCCGGCCGCACGCAACGCCGCCTCCCAACTGTCGAGGACGGCCACCGTGTCGGGGTCGAGTGACCCGCCACCCGCGCGGCAGAACCGCTCGATCGCATCGACGTACTGGGGACGGTGAACCAGGTGCAGCAACGACCGTTCGATCTCGGGAGCGTCGACCCGGCGTACATTCAGCGCCGAGCTGTCCACGCCCCGGGCGGCCGCCTCGAGTCGGGCGGGCCGCTCGGGATGCCACGAGCCCGTGTCGTGAAGAGCGAAGACCGGGTGGCTGAGATAGATGACGTCCACGAGCAGCTACTTTGCCAGGGTGAGGCAGTACAGATGAGCCGGATCGCCGGTGTTTCGGTGAAAGGGACCTGGCCGGGGGCATTGGTGCTGCGGTCGGGATGGTCCAAGGCGGTCGCCCGACCGTGGAACGACGTCGAGACGGCCGCCAGCCTCCGATTCGAACGCGGCTCGGCCGAGTTCGTTCGGGCCTGCACCGAGACGCTGTTCTCGCTGGGTGCCCCACTGGTGTACTCGGCGCCGGTTCATCGCAGTGGCGTTGCGGTTTGGGAGCGGGCCGGGTTCGTCCCCGATCGCCAACTCGTGCTCATGGAATGCAGTCTGGCACGTCTGCCCGCCCCATCCGACCCCCCGCTGCCCACCGCCACCGGCGTGGTCGAATCGGTGGTGTCGATCGACCGGGCCGCCTTCGAATCCGCCTGGCAGATCGGGCGGCTGGGGCTGCAGGATGCCCTCACGGCCACGGTGCACAGCAGGCTGATCGTGCCCCGCGACGACGACGGCTGTTTCGCCATCGTCGGTGTCACCGGCGCCACGTCGTATCTGCAGCGGTTGGCGGTTGACCCGGCACAGCAGGGACGGGGACTGGGGCGACGGTTGCTGCGGGAGTCGATGCGATGGGCCCGGGGGGCGGGAGCACGTAGCATGCTGTTGAACACCCAACCCGACAACGACCGGGCCACCGGCCTGTACCGCTCGGAAGGCTTCGAGATACTGGCCGACCGGCTGACGGTGCTCCGGTCCGAACCCGGGACAACCAACGACGCTCAGTGAACCCGCGTACCGGGAGGACCCGATGATCAGGCTGGTTACCGACAGCTCATGTGACCTGCCGGCGGAACTGGTGGAGCGCCACGGCATCACGGTGGTTCCGCTCACCATCCGTTTCGGGACCGACGAATACGTGGATCGTCGCGATCTCACCTCCGACGAGTTCTGGATGAAACTCCGCACCACCGCCGCCCTTCCCGAGACCGCTGCTCCCAGCGCCGGCAGCTTCCTGGAGGCTTTCGCCGAAATGGCCGCCCACGGCGCCACCGGTGTGGTGGTGGTGTGCCTCTCGTCCGAGATCTCGGCCACCTACCAGTCGGCGGTGATCGCCGCCGAGCAGGCCGACATCCCGGTGAAGGTGGTCGACTCCCGCATGGTGTCGATGGCGCTGGGGTTCCAGGTGCTGGCGGGGGCGGCGGCGGCCGAGGAAGGCGGAGACCTGGCAGCCGTTTCCGACGCCTGCCTGACGGCGGTGGCCCGCACCGACATCATGGCCGCCCTCGACACCCTCGAGTTCCTCAAACGCGGCGGTCGGGTTGGCGGCGCCCAGGCTTTCATCGGCGGCATCCTCGACGTGAAACCGATCATCGGTTTCGCCAATGGTGTGGTGTCGGCGGCCGGTCGGGTTCGTACCCGCTCCAAGGCCCTCGCCGCCCTCACCGCCCGGGTGCAACAGCTGGCACCCGACCTCGAGGCCATCGCCGTGATCCATGGCGACGCAGCGGACGCCGGGAGCTTCGCCGCCACCGTGGGACAGCTGGTGGGTGGCATCGACGTCGTGGTAGCCGAGATCGGCCCGGTGGTCGGTACCCACTCCGGCCCCGGCATCATCGGCATCGCCTACCGAACCCGCTGACATGCCACCACCACTCCCCGACCGATTCCGACTCGAGGTCCGCCTCGGTCGTGATGGCGACATCGAACAGTGGCTCGCCACCGACGTTTCGCTCGATCGGCCGGTGGAGATCCGGGTGCTGGGCCCCGATGCCGACCAGACCCGTCGGGCCGCCTTCCTGCGATCGGTGCAGGGGGCAGCCACCGTCAGCCACCCCCACTTCACGTGGGTGTACACCGCCGGTGAGGTACCGGGGGGTGTCTACGCCGTATCGGAGTGGACCGGGGCCATCTCGGTGGCCGACCGGCTCGAAGCCGGCGAGACCATTCCGGTCGAGGACTTCCTCGCCAACGCCGCCGGGCTGGCGGATGCACTGGCGGCCCTCCATGGCGAAGGCATCGTCCACGGTGCCATCGACACCTCCTGTCTGTTCCATGCCGTCTCGCATTCGGCCAAGCTGGGTGGTGTCGGTCGGGCACCGGTCGGCGCCACCGCCCGCGATGACGTGCGGGCGCTGGCCGCGGCGATGGAGGAGGGGCTGACCGGCCGCAAGCCTGGCGGCCCGCCACCATCGGAGATGATCGACGGGCTCAGCCCGGTGGTGGACGGGGTGCTGTCCCGGGCCCGGCTCGGGCTGCTCACCGCCCGTCAACTGGCCGACGAGCTGAGCGCCGCCCCCACCCCCACCTCC
>JBHJOH010000025.1:0-7383 GCA_050329955.1 Acidimicrobiia bacterium
AGTCGTAGTGCTTCTTGTCGACCGGCTGCACCGAGAGGCGTGACTTGTTGAGCAGCACCATGCCTTCCAGCTCCGGACAGGTGCGCAGCTCGGGCAGACCCACGAAGCGTGGAAGCTTCGCAGCGAACTTCACGTCGACCAGCAGCCAGCGGGGCTCTTCAGGATCTGACGCGGGGTCGTGATACTTCGACTTGGGGTCGAACTGGGTGGGGTCGGGGTGGGCGCCGGAGGCAATCGTGGCCAGCCCAGCCACGCCGGGCGGTTTGGCGTTGGAGTGGTAGAAGAGGACCTTGTCGCCCACCTTCATATCGTCGCGCATGTAGTTGCGGGCCAGGTAGTTGCGGATGCCGTCCCAGGGTTCGACGCCGACCCGTTCCAGGTCGTCGATCGAGAACACGTCAGGCTCGGTTTTCATCAGCCAGTAGCGCATGACCGCATTGGTAGCAGATCACCCGCTGATGCTCTCAGTCGGGTCGGAACCGGCCGATGGCACCCCGCGCCGCGGCGACGGCGTCGTCGGCGCTCACTCCGAGTTGGACGACGGTGACGGCGAAGGCTTCGGCGGCAGCGGTCAGGGTCGAGTCGATGATGGCGGTCGATCGCTCCTCCGGTGCCCGGACGAAGGAGCCGCGACGCCCTTCGGTGGCGATGGTCCCGCTGCGTTCCAACTCCTCGTAGGCCTTGGCGACGGTGCCCTTGGCGAGACCGAGGTCGGCCGACAGCTGGCGAATGGTGGGGAGCCGGGTCCCGACGGGCAGCGTTCCGGCGGCGGCCATGGCCGTCACCTGCGCCCTGATCTGCTCATAGGTGGGGGTGGGATCGGAGGCCTCGACGCGAATGATCATGCTGGTTGGGCCCCCACCGCCGGATTGGGGATCCGGCCGACGCTGCGCCAGATCCGGAACGCCGCCACGAGTGATCCGATCCCGAACACCAACCCGACCAGGATCGAGTCGAGGAAGCCGAGCGCGGCGATGGCGGCCCACCCGAACACGAGCACGGCGATGCCCAGGCCCGACCGGTCCAGCCGCAGCGCGGCGATGCGGCGGATGGCATCATCGGCGGCCACCAGCTCGGAGCTGAGTGCCGGCCGCGGTCGTCGTTCGAGATACCGCTGGGCGATCTCCACCGCCAGCGCCACCGATCCGATGACAACCAGCAGAGGCCCGGCCGAGGGAGTGACGGCGAGCGCTGCGAGACTCACTCCGGCGGCGACGCCGGCGGCACCGCGGAGTCGGGTTGCTGCCTGGTGCGCACGGTACCGGCCGCTTCGATCTGTCAGGTCGGCGATGCGGGGGCCCCGGTAGCGGCGCCTGATGTTGTAGCTCTCGGCGACGATGACGCCGGCCAGCGACCCGAGCATCGGCATGGCGAGGACGTCGGCGAACAGTGACAGCGTTCCGGTGCTGATCCCGACCTCACCGTGGAAGAGGATGCCGATCTGGATCGCCATCACCAGCCCCGTCACCGCCCCGAGCCGGCGGAACCAGTTCGACCTGGTCAGGTAGGCGGCGATCAGGTCGGCGGGCTCGCCGGAGGGCGGGACACCGGCGATCACCACAGATCCCGATTGGACCCTGATCGGGACGACCGCCCAGACGATGACCACCAGGGCGAGGACGACGAGAGGAAGGGTGATGAGCAGTTGCATGGTTCCATCATTGTACTATTGTCCTAGGACATAAATTTCAATTACCTCTCCATCCACACCGGACCTGGTTCCCCCGCTCACCGCCGCCAACAGCTGGAAGGCCGCCATCGCCATGGTGCTGATGGTGGCTGCCGTCCCGGTGCTGGCATACGGCGGGATCGTGCGTCCACACGTCGAGTCGAACGCATCGTCTGGCGGCGAGTGGAATCAGGACACCGGGATCGGGCACACCGAACTGCTCGTTCAGAACCATGGATGGCTTCCGGTGACCGTCACCGCCGCCACCTCGCCGACCGCCCCGCTCGAAGTCACCGAGACCCGCATCCCGGCCGGAAGCGAGGCATGGGTGCGAATCGACTACGTCGCCCCCTGTGCCACGCTCCCTGAAGCGGACGCACCCGGCGTCTTCACCGAAGAGGAAGCCGCCAGCGGCAACATCAGGGTGGAAGGCATCTGGCCGATGTCCCTGGAATACACCTTGTGGAACGATCCGGTGTTCGCCCGGGCCGACATGTGCCCTTCAGGGTCGTAGACTCGCCGACGCACATGGCTACACCCAAACGCGAACGACAGAAGGCAAACCACGCCGCCAAGGTGGCCGCCCAGCAGGCCGCCGCCCGCAAGCGACGCACCGAACGCATCCTCGTGGGGGTCGGCGCGGCGGTCGTCGCCGTCCTCGCCATCGTTGGGATTATCATGCTGGGAGGTGGCGACGACGAAGCACCCGGCACCACCGTCGCCGACGGAAGCACCGCCACCACGTCCGGGGACGCCACCAGCGAGACCACCACGGCTGCCGCCGGAGATCCCGCCGAGGACTACGCCGGTTACCGGGCTCAGCCGACCGCCTGCGGTGGCGAAGCGCCCAGCGAGCTGGTGGAGATGAGCTTCGACGAACCGGTCGATCAGGGGCTGGTCGGATCGCTCACGGCCATCATCGAAACGTCGTGTGGCCCGGTGGAGGTCGCCCTCGACGCCGACTCCTATCCCGAGACCGTCAACTCATTCGTGTTCCTGGCGCGGGAGGGCTACTTCGACGGGACCGCCTGCCACCGCATCGTCGAGGGTTTCATGACCCAGTGCGGTGATCCGACCGCCACCGGTCTGGGCGACCCCGGCTACTCGATCCCCGACGAGTTCCCCGCCGAGGGCTTTGCGTACGAACGGGGTGTGGTGGCGATGGCCAATGCCGGGCCGGGCAGCACCGGAAGCCAGTTCTTCATCGTCACCGGCGACGCCTCGTTCCTGCCGCCGACTTTCTCTGTCCTCGGAACCGTGGTCGGATCCGAGGACACCCTCGCCGCACTCGATGCAGTTCCGTTGGCGCCACGGGCCAACGAGGTGAGCAACCCGCTCGAGACGGTCTACATCGAGTCGGTCACCATCGAAGGTTGACGGCGTCGAGCAACGACTCGACCACCGGCACCCCGCACCCCTCCAGCTCCTCGCGGTGATGAGCGCCGTTGTCGAACAACACACACCGGGCCCCGACATGGGCGGCGGCGACGGCGTCGTCGGGGGTGTCACCCACCACCAGCACCTGCCGGGGATCCTCGCCGGCGGTGAGAAAGCGCAGATGTGCTTCCAGATAGGCCGCCTTGGTGTCGCCGGGCACACCCCTGAGGCCGTCGATGCGGTCGAAGTAGGCGTCGAGCCCAAGGCGGGTGACGAGGGGGATCAACTCCCCGTGCGGGAACATCGAGAGCAGTGACTGGCGCACGCCCTGGGACATCATCAGGTCGAGGGCCGCCACCGCACCGGCGTTGGGCTGTGCCCGCTCCAACATCCGGCGGTACCCATCGTGGAAACGGAGGTCGAGCCCCACCCACTCCTCCTCGCTGATCTCCCGACCCATCAGCCGGTCGTAGAACAGCTTGACCGG
Source organism: Acidimicrobiia bacterium (assembly GCA_050329955.1). Lineage (GTDB taxonomy): Bacteria > Actinomycetota > Acidimicrobiia > Spongiisociales > ZC4RG35 > JAOUGY01. Next base: position 3,534 of record JBHJOH010000025.1, read on the forward strand.
ACGGGTGTAGTGACTGCGGTACACGTCCAGCGTGATCGGCCCCACCCCCAACGGGGCAAGACCCTCGTTCACCGCCTCGATGACGACATGGAGATCATCGAACAACGTCCCGTTCCAGTCCCAGACCACGTGCTGCATACGGGAACTGTAGGAGGAACAACACCCTCGTCCTCCTCGAGCTTGCGAGAACACTTTTGTCCCCCTCGAGCTTGCGAGAGGGGGAAGGGGTCAAACGAGCGGCGAGAACAGCTTTGTCCCCCTCGAGCTTGCGAGAGGGGGAAGGGGCCCCCACGAAGTGGGGTAGGGGGGGCCTTTCCCTCGCGCAGCTGATGACGCGTTCCTGGCTCTCGCGAGCATGGTCGCGCGTTCCGGACGCGTGCGAGGTGATCTCGCGGGCTTTCAACCCCCCTGCCCCGCTCGTTCCTCACGGGGGCCCCTTCCCCCACTCCGTGGGGGACAAAGCTGTCGCCCTTCCTCACTGCGTGGGGGACAAAACTGTCGCCCTTCCCTCACTGCGCTCCGTGGGGGACAAGACTTCGCAGCATCTCGTCGTACTGGGGGGCGACGACGGACCAGTCGAACCTTCGGGCGTGTGCGGCGAGCGCCAGGGGTGGCGTTGCGAGCGCTCTTCGCAGGGCGGGTGTGACGTCGCCGTCGTAGAGGACGCGGTCGTGGAACTCGGCCGGGATGAGTTCGGGATAGGAGAGGCGGTTGGGGAGGACGGGGGTGGCGCCGGCGGCGATGGCCTCTACCACGGCGATGCCGAAGAACTCCTGGAGGGCGGTCGACACCACCACGTGCGAGCGGAGCAGCAGGGCGCGGTAGTCGGCGAGGTCGGCGAAGCCGTAGTGGACGATCCGCTCACCCAGCTCGGCCCGGGCGTTCAGGAACTCGGTGGGCATCTGGCGGAAGGACTCGCCACACAGCGCCAGCCGGAAATCGACACCCTCGGCGGCGAGATCCCTGACGGCGGCGAAGAACGACTCGGGATCCTTGTCGTGCTCCCAACGGTGATTCCACAGCACGATCGGAGGCCCCCGGTCCTCGACCCGCTCACCCACCCATGACAGGTCGACTCCCACCGGCAGCACCGACGACTTGGCACGCACCGGGTCGAGCAGGTGCTCGTGGCGATGGTCGGGCATGCCCCGCAGCATGCGCCATGCCGCCTCGAAGAACACCCGACGGTGGTATTCGGAGTTGAACGCCACCGCGTCGGCCACCAGTGCCGACGTCCAGTTGGTGTAACCGTAGGAGGCGTCGGGCTCCATCTGCGGCGAATCCGGATAGGTGAACTGGCTCTCGTGAAGGTAGAGGAGCGTGGGCACCCGGCCCCAGATACCGTCGAGCAGGGTGCGGAGCAGCGCCAGGTCGATCATCGATGACGCCACCACCACGTCGGGCAGGTAGCCGTCGGCGGCCAGCTCGGCCGCCTGTTCGGCCAGGGTCACCGCTCCACCCCGCACCCGCCACTTCCACCACCGAGCAGGCAGGGTCAGCAGCTGCACCTGGTGCGCAGAGTGATTGCGGTAGCCCTCGGCCCAAGCCCGGTGGGAGCCACCGAAGTAGGGCTCGACCAGCAGGACGTTCACGCGACTGGTCGACCCGTTGACCTGTTGACCCGTCGGCGGCTCACAGCTCCATCCGCCCCACCAGGGCACGCCCGAGGGTCAGCTCGTCGGCGTAGTCGAGGTCACCGCCCACCGGGAGGCCGGAGGCGAGGCGGGTCACCTTCACGCCGGCGGGTTTGAACTCGCGAGCCAGGTACATGGCGGTGGCGTCGCCTTCGACGGTGGGGTTGGTGGCAACGATCATTTCGGTGATGGCTTCCGCCGGGATCCGGTTACGCAGCTCGGGTATGCGGAGCTGTCCGGGGCCGATGCCGTTGATGGGCGAGAGCGACCCGCCCAGCACGTGGTAGCGACCCCGGAACTCCTGGGTGCGTTCCAAGACGATGATGTCCTGGGGGCGTTCCACCACGCACAGGACGGTGGTGTCGCGGCGGGCATCCCGGCAGATGGTGCACTCCTCGGAGGCGGTCACGTTGTAACAGCGGGAGCAGTGGCGCACCTGATCACGCAGATCCAGGATCGACTGGCCCAACCGGCGGGCGTCGGTGTCGTCGATGCTGAGCAGATGGAATGCGATCCGCTGCGCCGACTTGCGTCCCACGCCGGGAAGGCGGGAGAGCTCGTCGATGAGTCGCTGGAGCGGACCTTCGAACATCAGCCGCCCAGCAGTCCGCCGAGGCCACCCACGTCCATTCCACCCATGGTCTCGCCGGCAGCGGCAGCCACCTGCTTCATGGCGGCGTTGACGGCGGCCACCACCAGGTCCTGAAGCATCTCGGGGTCGGCGGGGTCGATCACCTCGGCGGCGATCTCCACCGACAACAACTCCTGGCTGCCCGAGACGATGGCCTTGACGACGCCGCCGCCGGCGGTGCCTTCGAACTCCTTGGTGGCGAGCTCGGCCTGGGCCGCCATCATCTGCTCCTGCATCTTCTGCGCCTGGCGCATGAGCTGGCGCATGTCGGGTCCGCGGTTCATCGAGTCTCCGAGGTCGGGTGTGAAGGCCAGGGTACCGATATCCTGGCCGGATGGTGGACGCTTCGGTGAGACGACTGGCGACCGTGTCCGACGGTGAGCTCGCCGGTCTGGCCGAGGTGCTGGTGGACTGTGTCGCCGCCGGCGCCTCGGTGAGTTTCATGTGGCCGTTCATGCTCGAGCAGGCGCTGGCGTATTGGGCAACGGTGGCAGACGAGGTGGCGGCCGGGCGCAGAATGCTGCTGGTGGCCGAGGACGAGGAGGGCGTGGTGGGCACCGTGCAGTTGGTGCCGGCCCAGCCCGACAACCAGCCCCATCGAGCGGATGTCGGCAAGCTGCTGGTCCATCGGCGGGGCAGACGACGGGGGGTCGGGGCGGCGCTGATGAGGGCAGTGGACGTGGTGGCGCACCAGGCGGGAAAAACCGTGCTGGTGCTGGACACGGCCGACCCCGGGGCCGAGCGGCTCTACCTGCGGTTGGGCTGGCAGCGGGTTGGCGTCGTCCCGGACTTCGCCATGCTGCCGGACGGCGGGATGTGCGCCACGACCATCCTGTGGAAACGGGTCAGTCCGGACCTCCCCGAACTCAGCGGCATCGCCCCGTCCGGGTGAACCGGGCGGGGCGGCGATCGTCAGTCTGAGTTGTCGACCTCGTACTCGTCCACCACCGTGCCACCCAGCTGTTCGGTGACCAGTTTGAACGGGTCGGTCAGTTCGGGTGGGGCCTCGATGAGCCGATCCGGCTGGAACTCGATCGAGGACAGGTCTTCTTCGACGGCGGTGTCGGGAACGGGTGCGGCCCCGCCACCGGACTCGCCGGGCCCGCGGAACACCACCCGGACGTCACCGCCGAGCAGGTCCCCGGCCCGGGTCGAAACGATCATGGCCACGGCGTTGTCGTCCTTGAGGGCCTTGAGATGGAAGTCGTGCTTGACCGCGACCACCAGGGTGGAACCTTCCACCGCTCCCGGCTCGGTCTCACGGAACAGAGCCCACCGGCGCGAGCCCAGCAGGTCACGCAACCCGGCGAATAGGGCCGGCCAGATCTGCTCGAACTGGGCCATGGTCGGAGAGACCTTCGAGCGGGCCGCCGGGGCGGCATCCTCGGCCACGAGCGGGGCGGCCGCCTGGGCGATGTCCATGGGCTCGAACACCGCTTCTGCGGCGATGGGCGGAGCAATCGGAGCCTCAGGCTGGTGGACGGCGGGTTGCTCCGCCGTGGGCTCGGAGGGGCTGGGCACCACCCCGAGTGGCGGAGACTCGCCGACCTCGGACCACTCCCGGGACGGCTGGGCGGGTGGGGGT
>JBHJOH010000026.1:0-19461 GCA_050329955.1 Acidimicrobiia bacterium
CAGAAGGTCAACCAGATCGCCCCGGGAGCCGGCCAGAGCCGCCCCGACTGGTCGATCCTCGACGACCTGGCCCGCCGGATGGGCGTCGATCTCGGTCTGCACTCGGCGGAAGCGATCAACAAGGAGATCGCAGTCGTGGCCCCCGCATACGCCGGGGTCACCTGGGACCTGCTGGATTGGGACGAGCGCGAGGGTGCCGTGGTCCCCTACGGTGACGCCACCCAGCCCCTGGTGCACGTTCCGGCCGACACCCCGGGGGCGATGGCGGCCGGAGACCTGGTGCTGCACTACGCCCGCACCATGTACGACGACGGTGTGCTCATGCGCAACGGGTTGGCGCTCCACGCCCTGGCGCCCGGTGGGTCCGTCCACGTTCACTCCGACGACGTCCGTCGATTGGGTCTCACCGCCGGCGGCAACGCCACGGTCCGCACCGCGGTCGGCACGGCAACACTTCCGGTCGTTGTCGACGACAGCCTGTTGCACGGCGTGATCTACGTCCCGTTCAATCAGCCGGGAGTGCCTTCACTCGGCGCCCACGCCGAGGTCGAAGTCACGCCTGGGTGAGTCGGAGGCGCCGAACGCCAGAGTGCAGAATGCCTGAGGACGGTCGTGCTCTCGGCGTGATTCTGTCGGTGTCGGTCGTGTCCTCCCCGAACAAAGGTGTTCTGTCTGCTGCGTTGGCGTTCTGCGTCCTGTCCTCCGCCTTCCGCCCTCCCCATCCTCCCTACTTCTCGACCCGGGACATTGTTCCGGACGGAGCGATCGAAGAACTGCTCCGGGGGATTCGGCCCCGTTGTGAGAAAGCGGGGGCCTCTCTCCGAGCGGCTCGAGGGAGGAATCGGATGAAGAAGCGAGTGGCCGTTCTGGGCGTGACCATGGTGTTGGCGTTGTCGGCGTGCTCCAGCATGGAGAGGACACCGACGACATCGCCACTGAGATCACGGTGATCACGGTCGCCCGGGGTTGGCAGAACACCAAGGGCATACACCGGGAGGCCCGTTGGTCGGGTCCCAGGTCACGTTCCGACGTACTTCTCGCCCCGTACCACCGCCACCTCAGACGTGAACGCAATCACCCCGTAGTGGGGAAAGTACAGATCGGCGATCTGGTCCACGATTCGCCTGGCGACCTCGGCGCTGACCACGGTCTCGATGCGGACGTTCTGGCCTTCGAAGGTGCTAGAGCCAGTATGCCGAGACCCCTGGCCCCGTGCATCGGTGGCCGTGAACCCTGATGCGCCGGCGCCGAGGAGCAGGCGCTCAAGCTTCGCCTCGAGCACCTTTTCGGCGACGATGGTGACGAGGGTCAGGGCCGTGGGGGTCATGCCAGCCTCCGGGCGAGCTCGATGTACAGCGGGATGCCGAGCGTGAGATTGAAGGGAAAGGTGATGCCGAGGGCAGCGCCGAGGTAGACCGTGGGATTCGCTTCGGGAACCGCCAGGCGCACGGCTGCCGGTGCCGCAATGTATGAAGCACTGGCGGTCATTGCCCCGAGCACGGCAGACCCTCCGATCGACATGCCGGATAGGGTACCGAACCAGGTGCCGAGGGTGCCGTGAGCGATGGGGAGGCCGATCCCGAATCCGATGAGGAACAGCGATCCTGTGCGCAGCTCCCGGGCGCGGGCGGCGGCCACCATGCCCAGCTCGAGCAGGAAGAGGGTGAGGGCGCCGTCGAACAGCGAAACGAAGAACGGATCCACCTTCTCCATCCCGGTCGGCCCGGCGATCCATCCGATGGCGAGGCCACCGATCAGCAGCACGATGCTCTTCCCCGTGGCCACCTCTGCCAACGCTTCCTGCCACGACCCACTCGCCTTCTGGCGCATGTTCAACACCATGAGAGCAACGATGATCGCCGGGACTTCGAGCATTGCCACCAGAGCCGGCATGAAGCCCTCTGGCGCCACTCCCGCGGACTCGGCGGCCGCCATCGCTGCGATGAACGTGACTACCGACACCGAGCCATAGTGGGCGCCGAGGGCGGCCGAGTCGGCTTCCGAGTATCTGCGTTTGGCGAGGGCATACGCCGTCAACGGGGTGATGACCCCGAGCGCCACCGTCGCCACCGCCGGCCACACCACCTCCCCCATCGGGGTCTGGGCGAGCGCCTTGCCACCTTTCAAGCCGATGGCGAGGAGAAGATAGATCGAGATGGTGGACGAGACCGGCGCCGGGATCTCGAGGTCGCTTCGGATCAGCTTGGCGATGACCCCGAGTACGAACGCCAACACGATCGGCGTGCGCAGGTTCGTGAGGAGAAGATCGAGAGGGTCCATAGGGTGCCTACGGCTGACTGCCGCTCGTTACTGGATGCCGGCTGTGGCTACGCTAGTGGTTCCGTGGGCTCGTAGATCTCTTGGGATGATCGAAGAACAGGATGAGGCCTCAGCGGCCGTCGCCAGGAAGCGCTCGCAGCACCAGATGCTCGAGTCGTGCAATCGACGCTCTCACTTCTTCTGCGGTGGTGAACTGCAGCACGTGAACGTAGAGGGTTCGGGGCTCGTCGGTGAGTTCCAGGCTGAGTGTCCCCGGGGTGAAGGTAACCGCGTTGGCGACCAGCAACGACACCGGCAATGAGTCCGTGCTCATCCGGTAGGCGACGATCGCCTCCTTGATGAGATCGTTGCTCGGCCTCATCACCTGCCATGCCACCTTGGCATTGGAGGTAAGCACCATCCACCCGTAGTTGGCGAGGAAGCGCGCCATGCCAACCGGGTCCATACGCACTGCCTTGTCCGACCGCCTGCGCGCGCTTTCGATCAGCAGACCTATCAGCGAGCCACCCACCAGCGTTCCGGGGCTCACGTCCCTCCAGATGAGCATCCACACCACCACCACCACGAGCCAACGCAGCATCGAGAAGTTGCGATGGGTGGGAGGCTGTAACTCCATTGGAGGGGCGTCGACACCGCTGAGATCGTCATGGACCAGGACGCCGGTCTGTCCAGCCGCGAAGGCGGCACGGCCCAACATGTGCCCGGAGGTCGGCGCTGTGACGAACAGGAACGAGGCGATGAGAGCGCCGATCCCGACCATGCCCCAGGATTCCGCCAGGAACCCGGAGCCGATCGAGATGAGGGCGAGTCCCAATGATGCCGACTTCGACGAGGCGTGCATCCGAGCCAGCGCCGACGGGAAGCGGGAGATTCCCCGCGCTGCCAGCACTGACACGAGCGTTCCAACGAATGCGAGCGCGACTCCGACGGCGGTCATCCGACATCCCTCCACTCCACGAAGCGGGCAACGAGGATGGTTCCGGCGAAAGCCATCAAGGCCACCACGATCAACAGCGGTGCGAACAGCTCAGAGCCGTCCCGTGCACCGTGGAGGGCGATGCCACCCGCTAGCAACACGAGTATTAGATCGAGGGCCACGATGCGGTCGACCAGACCCGGGCCTTTGATCGCTCGCTGGATCGACATGAGAGCTCCGGCTCCGAGGGTGATCTGGCAGGCAGTGATGAACCAGTCCATGTCAGGTTCCTCCCAACACCGCTTCGATGTATCCGGTCGGATCGATCAGGTCGCCGGCGGCACGGGTGGACAGGTTTGCGAGGGGTTGGGCGAACACGGCCACCATCAGGCTGAGGGCGACGACGAGGGCAGTCGCCGACACCATACCGGTTCGCGAGCCACCCGTGGTGTCCTTCGGCGCACCCCAGAAGGTTGCCGCCCAGATCTTGGTCATGGAGAACAACGTGAGCAGACCGACGGCGAGGCTGACCGTAACGATCACGCCCCGACCCTGTGCGATCCCCTCCTGTACCAAGGCCAGCTTCGCCACGAACCCGCTGAAGGGCGGTATCCCCGCCAGGCTGAGGGCGAGAGGTATGAACAGCACCGCCACGACCGGGCGCCGGTGCAGTAGGCCGCCAACCCGTTCCAGGCCGCCGCTGCCGTACTCGGTCTCCACGAGGCCACCGACCAGGAACAGGCCGGTCTTCACGATGATGTGGTGGGTGATGTAGAGGATGGCGGCGGCTAAGCCCACTTCGGTCAGGAAACCCAATCCCATGATCATGTAGCCGATCTGGCTGACGATGTGAAAGCTGAGAATGCGCTTGATGTCGTTCTGAGCGATGGCGCCGAGAACGCCAACCGCCATGGTGGCGCCTGCCACGAAGAGGATCAGCGTGGAGGGTCCCTCCTGTGGAAACAGCAAGGTCTGGGTGCGGATGATCACGAAGACGCCAACCTTGGTGAGTAGGCCGGCGAAGATCGCCGCCACGGGAGCGGGGGCGGTCGGGTAGGAGTCTGGAAGCCACATGAACAACGGAAACAGCGCTGCCTTGATACCGAAGACCACCAACATGAGCAGACCTAGGCCGTTGCGGACGGATGGATCGATGTCGGCGAGTTTGACCGACAGATCGGCCATGTTCATGGTCCCAGTGGCCCCGTACACGAACGCAATCACTACCAGGAACAGTGCCGACGCAAGCAGGTTGATCACCACATACGTCATGGTCGCCCGGATCTCCCTGGGGCCCGACTTAGCGGTGAGAAGCGCGTAGCTGGCTATCAGCATGACTTCGAATCCGACGAACAGATTGAACAGGTCCCCGGTCAGAAGCGACAACGAGATGCCGGCGGTGAGCACCAGGTACTTGGCATGGAACGACCAGTCGAGAGCGTCCCGGCCCAGCTGGGCAACGGCGTACCACAGCACCGCAACCAGCATCGTGGCCGAAACGGTGAGCACGATCGCCGAGAATCGGTCGGCGATCATCGTGATACCCGCTGGGGCGTCCCAGCCGCCCAGTTGAGTGACCACCGGAGTTCCTGAGTCGGCTTCGACGAGCAGTAGCGCGGCTGCAACCAGCACGAACCCGACGCCCACGAAGGCGATGACGCGCTGAGCGGCGAGCCGACGACCCACCACGATGGTCAGTCCAGCGCACAGCAGTGGCAGAGCGATGGCAGCAGGAAGAAGACCGCTCATGTGTTTTCCAGGTCCTCGTGCATGGCGTCAGCCGTGGTGCCGGTCGCAGTCTGTTGATGGCGGGCGATGCGCCTGTCCTCGGGGTTGTCCTCTACTGCATCGGATCCGGTCAGGAGCCAGCTCCTGAGGGCGAGAGCCAACAGGAAGGCGGTGACACCGAATGTGATGACGATCGCGGTGAGGACTAGCGCCTGGGGGAGAGGGTCGCTGACGGTCGCCGGATCGATGCCATCACCGAGAACGGGTGGCTGGCCTCCGATACCCCCCGAAACCATGATGAGCAGGTTGACGCCGTGGGAGATGAGAGCAAGGCCGATGATCACCCGGGACAAGAGCCGCTGCAGGATGAGATACGTGCCGATGCCCATGAGAACCGAGGCCACTGTCAGGGTAACGATGCTCACGACTCCACCTCGGGTTCGGTGGCGGCGTTGAGACTGCCCTCTTCGCCCAGCGCTCCGACCAGTCCCAGCGACATGCCGAGGACCACCAGGTACACGCCGATGTCGAACAAGAGCGGCGATACGAACTTCACCGTGCCGACGAGAGGGACTGCCAGTTGGAAGTAACCCGACTCGAGGTAGTCGAGCCCCACCACCATCGAGGCGAATCCGGCGCCGGCCGACACCATCAGACCACCGCCAGCCAGGGTGCTCGCGCCGATGGGAATGAGTCGTTGCACGGTCTCGGGTCCACCCGAGGCCCACACCAGCACGACGAGTACTCCGGCTACGAGTCCACCCGCGAATCCCCCTCCCGGTTGGTTGTGACCGGCGAACAGAAGGTACAGGGAGAAGGCGAGGATGGGGCCCGAGGCGGCGACGATGCCGTGTTGGAGGATGGCCGAAGGACGAGGAGTCTTCACGTCCTCTCCTTCTTTCGCAGTAGCGGCTCCACCAGCCTGGCAGCGCCCACCATGGCGACCGCCAGCACGGTGATCTCTCCGAGAGTGTCGAAGCCGCGGAAGTCCACCAGGATCACATTGACGACGTTGGCTCCGCCGGCCACTGACAGCGAGTCCTCGAGGAATGCCGCAGAGACCGGCTCGTCCCGTCGAGTCGAGGTCGTCACGAGCGCGCCCACGAAGACGAACAGGGTCACTGCCATCGCAACTGCGATCTTGGGGACCTGCCCCGAGCCCGGCTCCGTGAACGCCGTTGGCAGGTGTCGCAGCACCAGTGCGAACAGAGCGATTGCCAGCGTCTCGACGAGGAGTTGGGTGAGTGCCAAATCTGGAGCGCCGAGGAGCGTGAAGAAGCCGGCAATGCCATAGCCGACGCCACCCAACAGGATGACAGTGGCGAACCTTCGGCGAATGAACACAACCGCAACTGCCGATGCGAGGATCACGGCGGCCAGGAGCCACTCGATGACTCCGCCCTGCGCCGGCAGGCGGAGTCCACTCATCCCGCCGATGAAGGCGGTGGACGGCAGCACGACGGCCACCAGGGTGATGATGCCCAGATACGAGGGCAACGATCCGTTCTGGAGGATCGACGAGGACTTGTCGGCGAAGTTGAGCAGGCCCGCAACCGAACGCCGGAAGGACCCTTCGGCAGTGGGTAGAGGAAGTCGGCCCACCGTGGCCGTTGCCGCATCGACCACGGCTGGCCTGAAGACCAGGGTGAGGCCGATGGCCAGAGAAGCCAAAGAGAACCACAATGGGGTGACGAACCCGGGCCAGGCGACCAGCTTGCCGGCCCCTCCTACGGCGTAAACCGCTGCCGTGGCGGCGTCAACCAGCGGCTTGACTGCGCCGGGTACCAGACCGAGTACCAGGCCACCGATGGCAGGCACCGCCGGAGCGAATGTCAAGGCGTTGCGCGGCGTGTGAACGCCGGCTCCAGCCGGTTCATGACCGGGGTGTGACGGTCCGAACGCCCCCACAAGGAAGCGACCCGTGTAGGCAACCGTGATGATCGAGGCGATGGCAGCGGCCGCCAGATAAGGGAGACCCTTGCTGGCCAGCCCATCGAAAGCGGCCTCCTTGGCGGCGAATCCGAAGGTCAATGGAACGGCGGCCATCGAGGCTGAAGCCGCCACCGCCATCCAGAACACCCCAGGCATCGCCGAGCGCAGCCCGTGCAGCCTCCGCAAGTCACGGGTCCCGGCCTCGTGGTCGATGACACCCACCACCATGAACAGGGTCGCCTTGAACAGGGCATGGGCGGAGAGGAGCGCCAGCCCGCCAAAGGCGAGCTTGTCCTTACCTGCACCCATCAGCAGGAACAGGAACCCCAGCTGAGAGACGGTGCCGAAGGCGAGCATGAGTTTGAGATCGTGCTGGCGGAGTGCCTGCCACCCACCCAGCACCATCGTGACGAATCCGATCGCCATCACTGTGTCCTGCCACCAAGCCGCTCCGACCAACGCTGCCGGAGCGAGTCTGCCGACCAGGAAGATGCCTGCCTTGACCATCGTTGCCGAGTGGAGGAATGCGCTGGCCGGCGTGGGTGCTGCCATTGCACCAGGCAGCCAACCGTGGAACGGGAACTGGGCGGATTTGGTGACGGCTCCGAGCAGTATCAGCGCCCACGCCCCACCCACCAGGGGCGAGGCCTCGGGCGGATTGGCGACGATCTCGGAGATGAGGAAGCTGCCCGACTGGTCGGCCAGCAGCACCAGGCCACCGAGCATCGCCAGGCCACCGGCGCTGGTGACCAGGGCGGCATGGAGAGCGGCGCTGCGGGCCTCGGCCGTGTGGTCGGCGTACCCGATCAGGAAGTACGAGGTGATGGTGGTCAGCTCCCAGAAGAGGAACACCCCGAGCAGATGATCGGAACCGACCAGGCCGACCATGGCCCCACCGAATGCCGTCATGACGCCGGCGAACGTGGCCACTTTCACGTCGTTCCCGAAGTATGTGGCGGCATACAGGAAGATGGCGGTTCCCGCCACGGAGATCACGTACAGGAACAGCAGGGCGTAGCCGTCGACCGCAAACACCAGCGACAGGTTCAGGGCCGGCACCCACTCGAGGACCTCGCGGACCGGCTCGCCGTCCAGGATCGCGGCGGTGTTGAGCACTGACCACGCCAAGAGACCGATCGGGCCCAGCGCGCCAACGAAAAACGCCCGGCGGCCGAGCGAGCGACGCAGGACCAGGATGATCAGGGCGAGCGCCATGTGGAGGATGACAATGATGATCATGGCGCAGAGAGGATGATAGACGGGCTCATGGACCGCTAACGTATCGTGCAGAATGAGCGGTTCCTGGACCTTTTTCACCAATCACGCCCACGTCTTTTTCTGCATCTCACAAGATCCCGACATCAGGATCCGTGAGGTCGCCACCACCGTGGGCATCACCGAGCGGGCCACGCAGCGGATCGTCGCCGAACTGGAGGACGCGGGCTACCTACGCCACGAGAAGAACGGCCGGCGCAACCGCTACGAGCTCACAACGAGCAGTCACCTGCGGCATCCCATCGAAGCCCATGTGACGATCGACGACCTCCTGCATCTGATGGCGGCGGGCACGAACATCTGAGGGAGCTGAGGGCCGACGGTCGAAGACCTCCTCTGGCAGACTGCCGCTGTGAGCGCGTGCTCGTCGCATGTCAGCGGCCGGCACCCCTCCCGGGTGTCTCGGCGAACTTGTCATGTAGCCAGCCGGTAACCGGTGGCTCGGCGTCGGCTGGCATCCCAGTTTGTTCGCCCACCATCGCGGTCCCTATTCTCGGATCACCCGTGCTGTGTTCTGAGACCCACTGATGGAACTCACCGAAGTCCTGCTGGTCGTCGCCCGTGTCCTGGCGACGTTCGTTCTGCTCATGGTGGTCACCGTCCTGAACGTGTGGGCCGAACGGAAGATCATCGCCGACATGCAAAACCGGATCGGCCCCAACCGTGCCGGCCCCTTCGGAATCCTGCAAACGGTGGCGGACGGTCTCAAGTTGTTCTTCAAGGAACAGATCAACCCCAAGAAGGCCCAGATGGGGATGTTCATCCTCGCCCCCTTCATGGCGGTGATCCCGGCGTTCCTGCTGTTCATGGTGATCCCGTGGGGTCGGCCCATCGAGTTCGCCGACGGCACCGTCTTCCCGCTGCAGGGCGCCGACCTCAACGTCGGCCTCCTGTTCGTGCTCGCCATGTCGTCGATGGCGGTCTACGCAGTGGTCCTGGCCGGCTGGTCGTCGGGTTCGAAGTATCCGTTGCTGGGAGGGGTACGGGCAACCGCTCAGGCCATCAGCTACGAGGCTGCGCTCGGTTTGGCGATGGTGTCGGTGGTGGTGTGGATGGCGGCCTCGGTCGACAGCGGCGTGATGACCCTGTCGTTGTCGGAGATCGTTGCCCGCCAGCAGGGGACCTACTTCGGGTTCCTGCCCCGTTGGAACATCTTTCCCCAGTTCGGGGCGTTCGTCATCTTCATGATCGCGGCGGTGGCCGAGACCAACCGGGCACCCTTCGACCTGGTGGAGGCCGAGCAGGAGATCGTGGGCGGGTTCCACACCGAATACTCCGGTATGCGCTTCGCCATGTTCTTCCTGGCCGAGTACGTGAACATCTTCTCGATGTCGGCGCTGGGCGCCACCCTGTTCCTCGGTGGCTGGAACGGTCAGATCGACAGCTTCTTCGGCTGGGACACACCGACGTGGCTGGCGGCGATCCTTCCCACCGTCTACTTCCTCTTCAAGACCTACATTCTGGTGTTCATGTTCATTTGGCTCCGAGCCACCCTGCCCCGACTCCGCTACGACCAGCTGATGACGCTGGGATGGAAGCGACTCATCCCGGGCGCCCTGGGCTGGCTGGCACTCACCGCAATCGTCGCCGGAATGTTGAGGTTTCCCGCACCATGGGCGTGATCAGAGAACTCATCAAGGGACTTCGGGTCACCGGGCGTCAGATGCTCACCGAACCCGTCACTGCCATGTACCCGGCGGACTTCCGTGAGAAGCCGCAGCGTTTCCACGGTCGTCACGTCCTCAACCGCTATCCGGACGGCATGGAGAAGTGCATCGGATGCGAGCTGTGCGCCGGCGCCTGCCCGGCTCGCTGCATATACGTGCGGGGTCAGGACAACCCGATCGAGGAGCCGGTCAGCCCGGGCGAACGCTTCGGGTTCGTCTACGAGATCAACATGCTGCGCTGCATCTTCTGTGCGCTCTGTGTCGAGGCGTGCCCCACCGAGGCCATCACCATGACGCACCTGTTCGAGATGTCGACCACCAACCGGGCCGAGGGCATCTACACCAAGGACGAGCTGCTCATGAACCCCGACGGCAGCGTCCCTCACATGTGGGCCGAGGACAAGCTGGCCAACTATGACGAGCTGCAGGTGGCCGACGGTTGGGTGCGAGCCACTGCGCCGAGCGGGTCCGCCGCCTATGAGGGCCTCCAGATGTGGCAGGGGACCCCCGGACCCGGTGACTGGGCGGCCGAGCCCACTCAGGATGAGCGGGACGCCTGATGGTGGAGCTCTCCCTGTTCGTGATTCTCGCCATCACCTCGGTCGCCGGGGCGGTCACGGTGATCTGGGCGCGCAACCCGGTGCACGCCGCCATGGGTCTGCTGGGGACGTTGTTCTCGCTGGCGGTGATCTACGTGGTCAACCTGGCGCACCTGGTGGCGGCCGTGCAGGTGATCGTGTACGCCGGTGCCGTCATGACCCTGTTCCTGTTCGTGATCATGCTGATCGGCGTCGACAAGGAGGAAGACCGCTCCGAACCGCTGCCGCTGCAGCGCCCGCTGGCGATCGGCCTGGGTGTCATCACGCTCGGTCTGGGTGTCGCCCTCGCCTTCGGATCCGGGTTCCAATGGGTTCCCGCCGCCCCTCCGGAAGCCGTTGCCCCCAACGGCACCATCGAAGCGATCGCCGGCCCGTTGTTCACCGACTGGGTGCTGGCGTTCGAGGCCACCGCCCTCCTCCTCACCATCGCCGCCGCCGGCGCCATCGCCCTCGCCTACTTCAAACGCGGCAGCACAGAGGAGACAGTGGAATGACGCTCGTCACCGGTCAGGGCGTTCTGCGTTCTGCGTTCTGCGTTCTGCAGTCGCGTTGCGACAACACTCGGGGGGACGCACCATGGTCGTGACGCCTGGTTGGTACATGACCCTGGCTGCGGTGCTGTTCGCCATCGGGCTGCTGGGCATCCTGGTGCGGCGCAACGCCCTCATCATGTTCATGTGCGTCGAGCTGATGCTCAACGCCGTGAACCTCACCTTCGTGGCGGCGGGGAGGGCGCTGGGTCTGATCGATGGTCAGATTTCGGTGTTCTTCGTGCTGGTGGTGGCTGCCGCCGAGGTCGTGATCGGGTTGGCGATCATCGTCGCCATATTCCGACACCGTTCCACCGCGTCGGTCGATGAACTGGCGGAGTTGAAGGGCTGATGGACGCCACCTCGCTTCTGCCGCTCGTCATCGCCCTCCCGTTGGCGGGCGCCATCGTCCTGCACTTCCTCGGAAAACGGCTGGGAGAGCCCGGGTCGGGTTGGCTGGCCACCATGGCCATCGCCGGCTCGTTCGTGATCGCCCTCGTCAACGCCATCCCTGCCATCAGAGGAGACATGGCACACGGCGAGATCATCGCCCTGTGGGACTGGATGCCGGCGATCGGGGCCGCGCTCGAGCTGCAGTGGGACCCGCTGTCGGTGTTCATGACCCTGATCGTCACCGGCGTGGGAACACTCATCCACATCTTCGCCATCGGCTACATGCACGGCGATGCCCGCTTCCACCGGTTCTTCACCTATCTCAACCTGTTCGCAGCCTCGATGCTCACGCTGGTGATGGCCGGCAACTTCGCCATGCTCTTCATGGGGTGGGAGCTGGTTGGTCTGTGCTCGTACCTGCTGATCAGCTTCTGGTTCACGAAACCGTCGGCGGCGGCGGCAGGCAAGAAGGCGTTCATCGTCAACCGCATCGGTGACTTCGGGTTCATGATCGCCCTCATGATCATCTTCGTGCAGTTCGGCACCCTCAGCTACACCGGCATCTTCGAACGCGCCGGTGATGTCCTCTCCACCGGCACCGCCACCGCCATCGGCCTGCTGCTCCTGGTGGGCGCCGCTGGCAAGTCGGCACAGGTGCCGCTGTACGTGTGGCTGCCCGACGCCATGGAAGGTCCCACCCCGGTGTCTGCCCTGATCCACGCCGCCACCATGGTCACCGCCGGTGTCTACGTGGTGGCCCGTTCCGCCGCCATCTTCCAGGAGGCACCCGCCGCCGGAATGGCCGTCGCCACCGTCGGGGCCATCACCGCCCTGTGGGCGGCGACGATCGCCGTCGCCCAGACCGACATCAAGAAGGTGCTGGCGTACTCGACGGTGTCCCAGCTCGGCTTCATGTTCCTCGCAGCCGGACTCGGGGGCTACGTCGCCGCCGTCTTCCATCTCATGACCCACGCCTTCTTCAAGGCACTGCTGTTCCTCGGCTCCGGTTCGGTGATCCACGGCATGCACGAGGAACAGGACATGCGCAAGATGGGCGGGTTGCGCAAGAAGATGCCGGTGACGGCCGCCACCATGGGAATCGCCACCCTCGCCATCGCCGGTGTCCCGCCGTTGTCGGGCTTCTGGTCCAAAGACGAGATCCTGGGCGTGGCCTTCGAGGCGGGGGGTTTCGCCCAGGTGCTGTGGGTGATGGGTCTGCTCGCCGCCTTCCTCACCGCCTTCTACATGACCCGGCAGTGGGTGATGGTGTTCATGGGGGAGCCCCGCTGGGACGAGGGCGTCCACCCCCACGAGTCGCCGAGGGTCATGACCATCCCGCTGGTGATCCTGGCCGTGCTCAGCGTCGTCGGTGGGGTCATCAACACCCCCTTCCGGCTCGGCCTCGAGCACTTCCTCGAGCCGTCCTTCGAGGGCATCAAGATCGCCCACCCGCCAGACGGGCTGGGCATGTTCGCCCTGCTGGCGGGCATCGCCGTGTTCGCCGGGCTCGGCGGGATGGCGGTGGGCTATCTCAGCTACAACCGTCCGCCTGAGCTGTGGCAACGGTTCGAGACCGGCTTCGGCAGGATCTGGCCGTTGTGGGAGCAGGCCTACCGCGTCGACGACGTGTACGGGGCCACCATCGTCAAGCCCGGCAAGCGTCTCGCCGATGTCGCCGCCTTCAAGTTCGACCTCCCCATCATCGACGGGCTCGTCAACGGGGTCGGCTGGGTGGTCCGCCGGGTCGGTTCCACCGCCCGTCTCGCCCAGACCGGTCTGGTCCGCAACTACGGCGCCATGTTCGTGGCCGGTCTGCTGGCCGTGGTGGTGTGGATGGTTGCTTCCGGAGGGGGACTGTGACCTACGTCCCGAGGCAGAACGCAGAACGCAGAACGCAGAACGCCCGAACCAGCCGGCCGAGTAGTTCTGTCTTCGCGGGCTGCTCGTGCGCCCCATGCACCGTGACCTGTGCGAACAGGCCCAACGCACAGTGCACCACGCGAAACGCTGGAAACCCCGGTTCTAGGCGTTCTGCGGTCGGCGTTCTGCGTTCGGCATTCCAAGTCGCCATATCGGCTCCAGGGTGCGTGAAGTCATGCTGACCTCCCTCATCGTGGTGCCGCTGATCGCTGCGATCGTGGTGGCACTGCTGCCGTCGAAGCGCTCCGAGATCCATCTGCCGGTCGGCTTCGGGCTGAGTGTGATCCCGCTGGCGCTGGCCGGGGTGTTGTTCTTCGAGTTCGAGGTGGGGGAAGCCGGATTCCAGTTCACCGAGTTCGCCCACTGGTACGAGCCGTGGGGCATTGCCTGGAACCTGGGCGTCGACGGGATCTCGCTGGGGATGATCGTGCTCACCACCATCCTCATCCCCGTCGCCCTGGCGGCTTCGACGCACATCCAGCACCGGGTGAAGGAGTTCGTCGTCTTCACCCTGCTCCTCGAAGCCGGTCTGATCGGGACGTTCCTGGCGCTGGACCTGTTCCTGTTCTTCGTGTTCTTCGAGGCGGTGCTGGTCCCGATGTATTTCATCATCGGTATCTGGGGGTCCGAGCGCCGGGTGTATGCCGCTCTCAAGTTCTTCCTGTACACGGCGTTCGGATCGGCGTTCATGCTGGCCGCCATCATCTCGCTCGGGCTGATCCACGGAGCGCAGACCGGAGCGCCGTCGTTCGCCTTCACCGATCTCCTTGCCCTGGACCTGGGTGTGGTCCAGGAGCGATGGCTGTTCGCCGCTTTCGCCATCGCCTTCGCCATCAAGGTCCCGTTGTTCCCGGTGCACACCTGGCTTCCCGACGCCCACGTCGAAGCTCCCACCGCCGGGTCTGTGCTGCTGGCCGGCGTCATGCTGAAGCTCGGGACCTACGGTCTGCTCCGTTTCAACCTGAGCCTGTTCCCCAACGCCACCGTCGACTTCGTCCCGGTGATGGCCACGCTGGCGGTGATTGGCATCGTGTACGGCGGGGTGGTCGCCATCGTCCAGCCCGACCTCAAGAAGCTCGTGGCCTATTCGTCGGTGAGCCATCTCGGCTTCATCGTGCTCGGTACCTTCGCCCTCACCTCGGCGGGGCTGCAGGGAGCGGTGGTGCAGAACATCAACCACGGGCTCACCACCGGCGCACTCTTCCTGCTGGTCGGCATGATCTACGAACGGCGCCACACCAAGAAGATCGCCGACTTCGGGGGCCTGGCCAAGGTGATGCCCATCTACGCCGGCCTGTTCCTGTTCACCACCTTCGCCTCGATCGGCCTGCCCGGGCTCGCCGGGTTCGTCGGCGAGTTCCTGGTGCTGGTCGGCAGCTATGCCACCCTTCCGGTGTACACGATCATCGCCGCCAGCGGCGTGGTCCTCGCCGCCATCTATCTGTTGTGGGCCTACGAGCGGGTGTTCACCGGTGAGCCCGACAAGCAGGAGAACAAGGACCTGAAGGATCTGTCCGGCCGCGAGATCGCCCTGATGGCTCCGCTGGTCGTCCTCATCATCCTCTTGGGTCTGTATCCCAAGATCCTGCTCGATCGCACCGCCGCCTCGGTCGAGGCCGTACTCGATCGGATCGAAGCCGTCACCGACTTCGAGGTTCCGGAGCCCGGCCGCCTGGCCGACGTGTACGTGGCTGCCGACGCCGAGGAAGGCGAATGATGATCCTGGCGCAAGCGCAACTGGTCTTCCCACAGGTTTCGTGGATGGCGATCGCCCCGGAACTCGTTCTGTCGCTGGGTGCGGCCCTCATCCTCCTGATCGATGTTCAGTGGAAGCCCAAGACCCCCCGTCCCCTGGGCATCGCCTTCGCCGTGATCATCCTCGCCGCCTTAGCGTTCTCGGTTGCTCAGTGGATCCGACTGGACACCATTCCCCGCGACGAGCGGTTCCCGTTCGCCGGCATGATCGTGGTCGACGGTTTCGGCGTCCTCGCCCGATCCATCCTGTTCGTGGTGACGGGTCTCGCCGTTGCGATCGGTTGGAACCTGTTCGAACGCCTGGGCCGGAGAGCGGCCGAGGCGCTGGCGCTGGTGGCTCTGGCGGCGGCCGGATTCTCGATCATGGCGGTGTCGTTGCATCTCATGCTGATGTTCCTCGGCCTCGAGATCGGTTCGATCGCCCTCTACATCCTCGCCGGCATCACCCGTGAACACAGCGAATCCGATGAGGCCGCCATCAAGTACTTCCTGCTCGGCTCGGTGGCTTCGGCGATCTTCATCTACGGCGTCGCCCTCACTTTCGCCGGGACGGGCGAACTGAACGTCCTCGAGCAGGCCAGGTTCATGGCCGAGAACATCCTGTTCGCACCCGGTGTGGTTCTTATCGGGGTGGCGCTGATGGTGATCGGCCTCGCCTTCAAGGTGTCGGCTGCGCCGTTCCACTCCTGGGCGCCCGACGTCTATCAGGGTGCTCCGGCCGGGGCGGTGGGTTTCATGGCGGCGGCCGCCAAGGTCGGGGCGTTCGTCGCCCTGTGGCGCATCCTCGGCATCGGCTTCCCCTCCCTCGACGACACCTGGGCACCGGTGATCGCCGCAATGGCCGCCCTGTCCATGCTGGTGGGCGCCGTGCTGGCGGTCGTCCAGGACGACGTCCGCCGGATGCTCGCCTACTCGGGTGTCGCCCACGCCGGCTTCATCCTGACCGGCATCCTGAGTGGTCCCGAAGGGATTCGGGGCGTCTGGTTCTATCTGGCGGTGTACACGTTGCAGTTGGTGGGAGCATTCGGTGTCGTGGCGGCCGTCTCGGGTGCATCCGGATCGCGCTCGGCCATCGCCGCCTTCGCCGGTTTGGGTCGTCGCCAGCCGGTCCTTGCGCTGGTGTTCTCGACGCTGCTGCTGGGCATGGCCGGGCTGCCGCTCACGAGCGGGTTCATCGCCAAGTTCGGGGTCTTCCAGGACGCCTGGCAGGCCGGGTTCGAATGGTTGGTGATCGTTGCCGTGCTCACCTCGGTGATCGGATTCTTCTTCTATCTGCGGGTGATCGTCGCCATGTACATGCAGGAGCCCGAGGGCGAGCAGCTGCCCACCCCCGGGATCGTGGCCCGGTCGGCGTTGGCGCTGGTGGCGGTCGCCACGATCGTCTTCGGTGTTCTTCCCGCACCCCTCCTCGAACTGGCGGGGGATGCGCTCTCCCGGTGAGCGCCGCCCAGCGGCGTTCCTTGGTTTGCTGAGAACGTCGGCAGTGCTGGTGGTTTTGGTGGTCCTGCTGGGGCCGCTCCCCGCCCGGGCCGAGACCACGCAGTCCGACCTGGTCCTGATCCGCGAGGACGATGTCGTCACCGAGGATCTGTACGCCGCCGGGAACACCGTCCAGATCGCCGGTCGGATCGAGGGCGACCTGGTTGCCTCGGCGTTCGGTGAACTTCGCATCGACGGCACGGTGGAGGGTGATGTGACGGTCATCGCCAGCCGCGTGGTGATCGCCGGCGTCGTCGACGGCTCGGTACGGGTGACGGCGCCGGAGGTTGTGATCGAAGGCACCATCGGCGAGGACCTGGTCGTTGCGGGCCGGGTGGTCACCATCGCCCGTTCGGCTTCGATCGGCCGCGACGTGGTGGTTGCCGCCTGGCGCCTCGACCACGACGGTCGTCAGGGCCGAGACATCGAGGGCTTCATCCGCAACGCCACCCTCGGCGGTGAGATCGCCGAGAACGTCGAGATCGACGTCCGTTCCCTCACCGTCACCGACACAGCCCGCATCGGCGGAGACCTCGCCTACCGGTCGTCGCGTGAGGCAGTGATCGCCGATTCCGCCGAAGTGTCGGGCTCGGTCCTCGCCCGGACTCCACTCCCTCCCAACGTTCGGGTGAGCGGCCTCGCCCTGCTCCTCCGGGTGCTGCTGGTGGTGTTCGGGGCGGCCCTGGGCCTGTCGATGGTGTGGGCGGCCACTGCCAGGGCCGCCGAGTCGGCGGCCGCTCTGAAGATCCGCACCCGGGCGGTGGTGGGTCAGGGTGTGGCGGTGGCGGCGCTTCCGGTATTCCTGATCGGCGGGGGGGTGGGCATCTCCTCGTTCATGTCGCCCGAGGCGGCGCTACCGCTGCTGGCGGTGGCGATTCCCTTCGCCCTCGGTCTGCTCGGCCTGCTGGTGCTGGCGGCGATGGTGGCGCCGGTGCCCCCCGCCATTTTCATCGGCAGTCGCCTTCGCCCCTCCGGCAGCGTCTACGCCCGCTATCTGCTCGGATTCCTCGCCATCGCAGTGGTGTCAGCACTGCCGTATGTAGGCAGGTTCGTCCTGCTCGCCGTGATAGTCATCGGAATCGGAGCCTGGCTGACGCGGGCGGAACAGCAGGAGAGCTGAGAGCGAGCTACGACCTCGAATAGGAGGTCCCCACGGACGGGAGCACGGATCGCTGGGACCCAAACCGCTGTACCGGGCGGTCGGAGTCCCGGATCGACTTGGCGGTTGCTGACCTGCCGGCTGATTGATCAGCGCCCGGCAAGTCGACCGTCCACGACCTGTTCGTCCGTCCTTGGATCGATACACCCCCGTCCGTGGGGGACTGATGTACCTGTCGTCAGGAGCCCCTCCCGGACAAGATCTCCACCCCAGCTCTTTTCGCGTTCCGCGCCCGCGATGTCAGCCGCCAGCCCCGAACGCAGAACGCACGCGTCGCTCCCACCTTTTGCACAATGTGCAGAACGCACGCGTTTCGCCCACCTTCTGCACAATGTGCAGAACGCACGCGTTTCGCCCACCTTTTGCACAATGTGCAGAAGGTGGAATCGCCGCTCGCTTCCAGCTTCCAGCTTCCAGCTTACAGCTGCCGGCTGCCAGCTCCCAGCCAGGCGGTTCATGCGTGGCGTTCGCTGGCCCCCGTCCCTGAGCTTCTAGCCAGAAGCCAACTGGCCTTTCTTGCGTGTTGCGTGTTGCGTCGGACGTCGGACGTCCCAGCCAGCAGCCGATCTCACTCGTCGCGCTTCCTCTATCGTCCCGTCCATGCCTCGTATCCGCGATCTCGGCGTCTCCGTCGGCCGGCTTCCCACCGGTCCTCACAATGCGATCACTGATGTGCCGGGGGTGTGGGTGGGTCACAGCACCGTCGTCCACGACGAACCGCGGGTGGCTCGGACCGGGGTGACGGTGATCACCGCCCGGGACGACACGATCTGGGAGGACTACGCCTTCTGCGGGTGGTATTCGCTCAACGGCAACGGCGAGATGACCGGGATTCCCTGGATCGAGGAATCGGGGATGCTGGGGTCGGCGGTGGGGATCACCAATACCCATCAGGTGGGGTTGGTGCGCGACGCCTTCGTCCGGTATTCGGTGGAGCGGGGTTTCACAGATGGCTTCATCCTTCCGGTGGTGGCCGAGACATTCGACGGGTGGCTGTCGGACATCGACGCCTTTCATCTCGAGCAGCACCACGTGACGGAGGCGTTGGCCGGTGCCGCTCCGGGGCCGGTGGCCGAGGGCAACGTGGGCGGAGGCACCGGGATGATCTGCCACGAGTTCAAGGGCGGGATTGGCACTTCGTCGCGGGTGGTGGCCGGAACCTGGAACGTCGGCGTGCTGGTGCAGGCCAACTACGGGGAGCGGCATGAGCTGCGTATCGATGGCGTGCCGGTTGGTCGGTCGATCGGCGCTGATCGGGTGCCGCTGGCGTGGGTGGATCCGCCGGACCGGGCGGGGCGGGAGGGTTCCATCCGGGCGGGGCGGGAGGGATCCATTATCGTGGTCATCGCCACTGACGCTCCGTTGATCCCGGTGCAGTGCCGGCGGTTGGCGCAGCGGGCCACGGTCGGTCTGGCCCGGGTCGGAGGGACCGGTCACAACGGATCCGGTGACATCTTCTTTGCCTTTGCCACCGGCAACCACCTTCCGGCACGCCCGCACGGGCTGCACCGGTTGGACATGATCCCGCACCCGGAGATGGATCCGTTGTTCGAGGCGGTGGCCGACGCCACCGAGGAGGCCATCCTCAATGCCTTGTGCGCCGCCGAGACGATGACCGGGTTCAAAGGGCGGACCGCTCACGCCCTTCCGCTCGACCTGGTGGCGCCGCTGTTGGAGGCCCGCCCATGGCGCTGAGCAGTGTCTTCCATCGTGCCGAGGATCTCCCCGTCGCCGTGTCCGCCGAGGGTGTGTGGATCACCGACATCGAAGGCCGGCGCTACCTCGACGCCTGTGCCGGCGCCGTCGTCAACGGTGTGGGCCATGGCCG